>JBDNGI010000097.1:0-8529 GCA_041689345.1 Halanaerobiales bacterium | reverse complement strand
GAGGAAGCAGTGAAATTTGTTGATGATCATCATGCAAAAATATATATAACAGTAAATATGATCCCTCATAATGAGGATCTGGAAGGGTTGCCGGAATATTTGCATCAATTGGCTGATTTAGCTGTAGATGCCTTGATAGTTTCAGATCCAGGGATAATAAGTATCTTGCAGGAAGAAGAGATAGAGGCACCTATACATTTAAGCACTCAGGCTAATGCTGTCAACTGGGCTAGTATTCGTTTCTGGAAACAGCAAGGTGTAGAGAGGGTTATCCTGGCTCGGGAATTGTCCAGGGTGGAAATATTGGATATTAAGGAAAAGACTGATATAGAGTTGGAAATGTTCATACACGGTTCAATGTGTATCTCATATTCAGGTAGGTGCTTACTTAGTAATTATATGACTGGACGTGATGCAAATCGTGGTAAGTGTGCTCATTCCTGCCGCTGGAAGTATCGTCTCGTTGAGGAACAAAGACCTGGTGTATATTATCCGATATATGAAGATGATCAGGGTACATATATAATGAATTCCAAGGATCTTTGTCTGATAGAGTATATTCCTGATATTATTGAGTCTGGTGTTACAAGTCTTAAGATCGAGGGTAGGATGAAAAGCCTGCATTATGTCTCTACAGTTACCTCTATCTATAGGAAAGCCATAGATTCATATTACAAAGACCCTGAAAACTATCAGTTTAGGGCAGAATGGTTAGATGAATTAAGGAAGGTTAGCCACCGTGATTATATTACAGGTTTCTTCCTGGCACCTCCTGGTTCAGAAGAACACAATTACGATTCATCAGCTTACCAGAGGGAATATGACTTTATGGGGGTTGTAAGGGGTTTTATACCCTTTGAAGAAGATAGTAATGAAAATATAGACTATCAAGATGGTAATGAAAATATACTTGAAAAAGATTCAGAGGATATCTTAAGATATAAACAACTGACAGATAAAAATAATCGGGAAGATTATATTGGACACGCTGTTGTTGAAGTTAGGCATAAATTTTTCAAAGGTGATATTCTGGAGTTTATGGGGCCGGATACAGATACATTCAATGTTAAATTGGAGTATATTATAAATCACAAAGGTGAATTTGTTGATGATGCACCTCATCCCAAGGAACTAATTAAGATACCAGTTGATAAAGTTGTGAAACCCTATTATTTAGTAAGAAGGGAGAAAGAAAGAAATGAGTGATAAAGAGATGAGTGATAAAGAGATGAGTGCTGTTGATGGTCTGGATAATGATATGAACGTTAAAGATAAGAGTATTCCTGTTCAAGAAACTATTAGATTAAAAATAAAAATCCCTCGAAAAGAGATTGTTTTCTTAGATATGATTTTTAAATCATATGGCGGTTTGGCATTAGTCACAGTAGACCGGGTGGAAGAAGGAATAATTTTTCTAGATGTTACTGAGGGTACCAAACCTGATGTATTAGCTATTCTGAAAGATTTGCAGGAAAGGATTCCAATTACTATAATTGATGATTAATATTAATTTTTAAAAAAATAGCACATTTTACAGATTCACCTCATATAATAGTTTAGAGCCTTTTTTAGGGGGGGATCTTTTTTGTTAGCAATTTTAGTTGGCTTTTTAAAGGGATATTTACTTTTAGTATCATACATTAGGAATGGTAAGGTTTTTCCAGAGCCACTAAGTTTAGAGAAGGAAAAAGAATACCTGGAAAAAATGAAAGAGGGCAGTGAAGAAGCCCGGAGTGTATTGATTGAAAGGAATTTGCGGCTGGTTGCCCATATTGTGAAAAAGTATGATTCTGTCCATACAGATAATGAGGATTTGATATCAATCGGTACCATAGGACTAATAAAAGGAATCAATACCTATGATAAAAGCAAAAGAACCAAATTAGCTACTTATGCTGCACGTTGTATTGAAAATGAAATATTAATGCATCTTAGATCAACCAAAAAATTAAATAATGAGACAATGTTACAGCAATCTATAGGTTCAGATACAGAAGGAAATGAGATTACTCTCTTGGATATATTAGAGTCTCAGGATGATTCGGTTATTAATAAGGTTGAACAGGTCTTGAATGAAGAGAAACTCTACAATAAAATTGAAGAGTTATCTGAAAGAGAGAGACGGGTAATTCAACTTCGCTATGGCCTGATGGATGGAAAACTATTAACACAACGAGAGGTTGCAGAAATATTAGGGATTTCCCGTTCTTATGTCTCAAGAATAGAAAAAAAAGCTGTTGAGGACCTGGCTAGATTGTTTAAAGATTAAATCTTGAAAAAGAAATTGGAATAATAATTCAAGTTAAATTTAAAAAATGGGCCTGATAATTGAATCATATAATTATTGGGCTATACTATTTTAGCCTTCTAATCTTTAATTAGCGTTTTACCATTTAAATTATTTTTATATATGATATAATAAAGATAAGAAATATAGTAAAATAGTCTTAAATTTTGGACTAAAAACATTAATTAACAGTAATAATAAACATAATCTTAATTTTATGGATAAAAAAGTTAATCTATTTTCTTATGAATAGGTATGAAAGGAAAGATTTTTGTTAATAATATAAATAAGTATGGTAGGTGCTGTATAATGTTAAACAACTTTAAACCAGATCAGTACTATCAAGATATTTTTTCTATTGATCTGAATTCACTAAAAAAAGAGGGTATTGATGGTTTGATTTGTGATATCGATAATACGATAGTACCCTGGTCAGAGGATTCGGTTATTGAAGAAGTTACTGACTGGTTTGCAGAAATTGAGAGACATGGATTTAAAATTTGTTTAGTTTCAAATGGTACAGATAAAAGAGTGAAGTATTTTAGTAATGAACTTTCACTACCAGCTATTGGACAGGCTGTAAAACCAGCTAAGAGGGCTTTTAAATTAGCTCAAAAGATGTTGGAACTCAGGGATGATCAGATAGCAGTAGTTGGAGATCAGATATTTACTGATGTATATGGTGGAAACAGGATAGGTTTTAGGACAATTCTAGTAGATCCTATGAGTGATAAGGAGTTATTCACTACTAAGTTTATGAGATCATTGGAAAATCTAGTTTTTAAGAGGAGGGGAAATTATGAATAAGAATAAACTTTTCCCAATATTGATTGTTTTATTATTGCTAATATTTATTACTGATACTCAAGCTGCAGGTGATCCATATAACCTTACTTTAGGAGAAAGGGTACTGAGAAAAGGGGATCAAGGTGCTGATGTAGCTATATTACAACAGAAATTAAAGGAGATTGGTAAATATAATGACAGTGTAGATGGTCTTTTTGGGCCTGGAACAGCAAAAGCTGTTAAGTTAACACAGGAAAAGTATAATTTAAGGGTAGATGGTATTGTTGGTCAAGAGACATTAAATGTTTTACCTAAAGATAATCTACAGAGCAGAATGGATGTATCCAGGGAAGATATAATTCAATTAGCATATGTTATACATGGAGAGGCCAGAGGAGAAGGTTTTAAAGGTAAAGTCGCTGTTGGGGCTGTAGTTTTAAATAGAGTTAGACATAATAAATTTCCTAATAGTATACGCGAGGTTATCTTACAAAAAGGTCAATTTAGCTGTATATTGGATGGACAGGCTAATTTGTATCCGACAAAGTCCTCAATTGAAGCAGCAAAAGCAGCACTTTTAGGTTATGATCCAACATATGGAGCTATATTTTTCTACAATCCCAGGATTGCTACTAATGTAAAATGGATTTCAGGGCGGCCGGTTGTTAATAAAATAGGTGGGCATATATTTTCTAGATAGTTATATCTATAGATATTAAAGTGTTTAATTAAAAAATTAGCACCCTTTATATTTAGGGGTGCTAATTTTATGTATCAATGCTCTCGCCTGTTTTTTTATTTATCTGAACTAATTTTAACCGCACATTCATTGCAAACAGTTTTACCTTCAAATTCAATTGTATTATCAGCATTACCACAGAAGATACATGCAGGTTCATACTTTTTAAGGATAATTTTTTCCTCATCAACATATATTTCCATGGGGTCTTTTTTATCTATGTTCATTGTCTTTCTTAATTCGATAGGTATAACCATTCTACCTAAGTCATCTATTTTTCTTACAATACCAGTCGATTTCATCAAAACCCTCCTTTTATTAACATATTTCGACAATTATTGATATATATATTATATAATCATAAATTTGATTAGTCAATAGCAAATTATGACTTTTGTGAGTTTTTTTTCATTTGTCTATTTTGCTTACTAAATGTTTATACTTTACTTACAAACAAATTATTGTTAAAATATATATATTAATAAAAAATTATCTGATAGGTGGTGATTGGAAAATGGCTAAAATTGATAAGGGGAAATTATTTAATAGATTTGCAGGTAAATTTCGGGAAAATAAATTCAAACTCACCTCTCAAAGAAAAAATATTCTCGATGTGCTGATTAATAATTCTGACCAACACTATAGTGCTGAGGAGCTTTATGAAAAGGTTAAAAACATAAATGCAGATATTGGTCTAGCTACAGTTTATAGGACATTAGAATTAATGTGTAGGTTAAATATCACACATCGTCTTGATTTTGATAGTACATATAAACGATATGAGTTAAATCTAGAGGGACATCATCACCATCACCTTATCTGTATAGAATGTGGTAGTATTACTGAATTCAATGATAATGTCCTGGAGGATTTTGAGCATAATCTAGAAGAAGAGTATAATTTTAATATATTAGACCATCGAATAAAGTTTTATGGGATATGTGATAAGTGTAGAAAGATGTAATTTCAAAAGCTGGCGTCCCATATACACCTGGTAGTCTTAGTAGGCTGATAAATTTCTGAATAACAGGAGGAAACTGATGGAAGAGACAAGGAAATGTTTAAAAGAACTGGTTCTTTTTTCAAAAATGGAATGGGATGAAGTAAAGTTGATCTGTGAAAGGGCCTCTGAGAAGAGATATTATAAAGAAGAGGTTATTTTTTTTGAAGATAATGATGCCGAGAACTTATATATAGTTGTTGAAGGAAGGGTCAAGCTAACCATGTTGTCACCAGCCGGTAAAGAGAAGGTAATATCTATCTTGCAGGAAGGGGATATTTTAGGTGAAATGTCTTTATTTGATCAAGATAAACACCCGATTACTGCTGAGGTTATTGATGAGGCTCGACTGGTTATTCTCTCTTTTGAGGACTTAGAAAATATTATTAGGGAACAGCCAGGTGTAGCCATAAAAATCATTAATGCCATGGCCAAAAAAACACGCTTATTAACAAGTCAAATAAGAGAATTGGTCTTTCAGGATGCTGAAGGTAGATTAGCCAGTCTTATAATTAGGTTTGTGGAGGACTTTGGTATAGAAGTTAAGAGTGGAAAGATTATTGATCTTGTTCTTACTCATCAAGAGATAGCCAATCTGATGGGTGCATCCCGTGTTACTGTTACTAAGTTAATTAACCAATTCATAGATGAAGAGGTTATTAAGTTATATAAAAGGAAGATCGTTGTAACAGATGCAAGCAAGCTTTCTGATAAATTAAAGACATTTATATAAAAATCCAAGTATTTTTAACTTAATCAGAGGGGTGTTAATAGAAACTTAGTTCAAAGTGAGGTGTATTAAATGATCGATGTAAACACAAAAATATTAGGATTAATAGGCGATCCACTGGGGCATTCTATCTCACCTTTATTACATAATCATACCATTAGGGAGAATAATTTAAATTATGTATATCTACCTTTTCCTATAAAAGCAGATAACTTTGCTGATGCTTTAAAGGGCTTTAGGGCTATTAATGTTAGGGGATTAAATGTAACTATACCATATAAAGAAAAAGTTATTCCTTATTTAGATAAAATAGATCCCCTGGCAGAAAAAATTGCTGCTGTAAATACTATTGTTAATGATGACGGTCTTCTTACAGGTTATAATACAGATCTGACTGGGTTAATCAGGATGATTAAAGAAGAAGGAGATTTTCAGATAAAGGAAAAA
Source organism: Halanaerobiales bacterium (assembly GCA_041689345.1). Lineage (GTDB taxonomy): Bacteria > Bacillota > Halanaerobiia > Halanaerobiales > DTU029 > JBDNGI01. The sequence goes on along the minus strand of JBDNGI010000097.1, from coordinate 2,540 downwards.
AAAGTTATGATTGTAGGTGCTGGTGGTGCAGCTAGAGCCTCTGGGATCGCTGTCTTATCTGAAGGGGTAGACCAGGTATATTTAGTGAACAGAACTACTAGTAAATCAGCTAAATTAACTAAGGAATGGCAGATGTATTATCCTGGTGTTAAAATTTATAATGCTGGTCTTGATGCTGAGCTTTATCAGGATTTTATAGGTGATATAGATCTTTTAATAGATACTACACCTGTTGGTATGTCACCTAATATTGATGTACCCCCGGTTATAAAGGTAGAATATCTCCATAGTAATATGCTGGTAGTTGACCTGGTTTATAATCCACAAGAAACTAGTTTAATAAAGGCGGCTAAAGATGCTGGGGCAGTACATTTAAATGGACTAGGGATGCTTTTATACCAGGGTATTGAATCATTTAAAATTTGGACAGGTTTTGAGATCGATGTTAACTCCTGGAAGAATTTACTAGAAGCAGAAAGAAAACTTGATTAAAATCCAGCTAATATCGGATGGTTTAGATGTTTGATAAAAAATAAAATAACGAAAAAATATTGTTTGTAAGCAGGACATATTAATTATCTAGAGAATATGTATAAATATAAGAGTAATTGCAGGAGAATTACTAGAATGTATTGTAATAAATGTTCAGAATAGGTCTTTGTATAGTATAGTAATTAATAGATTAATAAAAAAATATATAATTTTTAAATGTAAACGGCAAACCTATTGAAAGATAGGGACGCAAAGCTATGGATCTAAGGAAGATTTTTTCTATGAACCAGGTTGCCAGTTTATTATTATCGGGTAACCAATAGCATTTTTGCTAGTGGTTTTTCTTTTTAGAGGGAGTATCGATGATGGCAAAAAAAAGCAACAAAAAAATAGGTGAATTGTTAGTAGATTTTAATTTTATTACTCGAGGAGAATTGCAAGATGCTATAAAACAACAAAAAGAAAGTAACAAAAGATTAGGAGAAGTATTAGTTGAGTTGAAATATATTGAGCCTGAGGAACTGGTTCAGGTGCTTGAATTTAAAATGGGAATTCCCAGTGTTAGTCTTAGCAATTATATATTTCAACCACAACTTGCTACTTATATTCCAGAACATATTTCCAAAAGACATAATGTGATTGCCTTAGAAAAAAAAGAGGATAAATTATTAATAGCCATGAGCGACCCAGGTGATATTGTTGCTATTGAAGATGTAGAGATCGCTTCTGGCTTAAAAGTTGAACCAAAGATTGCTACTGCTCAGGAAATATCACAGGCAATAAACCAATTATATTCTTTTGGTGATGAAAATACAACTGAAATTATTGCTAGTATCGATAATTATCAAGGTGAAACTGAACCAGAACTAGAAAGAGAACTGGGTGAAGATGCCCCGATAGTCAGGCTTACTAATCATATTATCAGTCAAGCACTGCAGATGAGGGCCAGTGATATACATATTGAACCACAGGATGGTGAGCTGAGGGTTCGCTATAGAATAGATGGTGTTCTCCGCGAAATATTGACTGCACCTAAATATACCCATTTGGCTCTGGTCTCCCGAATTAAAATTATTTCAGGTCTAGATATAACTAAAAAAAGGATTCCTCAGGATGGGCGTATTACTGTAAGTGTAGGTGAAATGAAGGTTGACCTGCGTGTAGCTACCTTACCTACTATTTATGGGGAAAAGGTTGTTATCCGTATTTTGATGCAGGATTCATCTATATTTAACATAGATAAACTGGGTTTTAGTAAAAATAATATGAATAGGTTTAAAAGTCTAGTTGAGGATCAACATGGTGTTTTATTGGTAACTGGGCCAACAGGTAGTGGAAAGACCACATCTTTATTTGCTGCTATGAATCACCTTAATTCACCGAAAAAGAACATTGTTACAGTTGAAGACCCAGTTGAGTATAATCTCCCTGGTATAAATCAAATCCAGGTAAATCCTAAAGTAGGATTAACCTTTGCTGGTGCACTACGCTCTATCCTGCGCCAGGATCCTGATATTATTATGGTTGGTGAGATTAGAGATGAGGAAACAGCTCGGATGGCTGTTAGGGCTGCTTTAACAGGGCATATGGTTTTAAGTACATTACATACCAATGATGCCGTAAGCTCTATTAACCGTTTAATTGATATGGGAATTGAACCATATATGATTGCCTCATCTGTAATTGGTATTGTAGCACAACGGCTTATTAGAAGGCTTTGTACAGATTGTAAAAAACCATATCAATTAGATGCTGAAGAACTCTTGCTGATTGGTGAAGTAGATGAAGATGATACCTTTTATCAAGCAGCAGGCTGTGAAAAGTGCGGTAATACTGGGTATCAGGGTAGAATAGCTGTTCATGAGATACTTATAGTAGATGAAAAAGTTAAGGAATTCATCGTAAAAGATGCTAATGAACAAGAAATCGAAAAGTATAGTAGAGAAAATGGAATGTCATTTTTATTAGAAGATGGCATAAGTAAATTCAAAGAGGGTATTACCTCTTATGAAGAATTAGTTCGAGTTCTAGCATAGGGGTGTAGAGAT
>JBDNGI010000096.1:0-6494 GCA_041689345.1 Halanaerobiales bacterium | reverse complement strand
GCTTTCGCTATGAACAAAGAAACTATTGTAGATAAAGTATATGGTGGCCTTGTTCAACCAGCTAATCCTACAGGTCTCTTTGGTGAAGGTTGGATGAAATATTATGATCAAGATGTTGTAGATGAATATGGTTTCTCATATGATCCAGCAACTGCAAAATCTATGTTAGATGAAGCTGGCTATGTAGATCTTGATGGTGATGGATGGAGAGATCAACCTAATGGTGACCCAATTGAACTGGAAATTATTGTTCCTAGTGGATGGACTGACTGGATGGAGTCTATCAAAATTATTGCTAATAATGCTCAGGCTGTTGGAGTAAATATACAGACTGCATTCCCTGCTTCTTCAGTATATGATGATAGAAGACTTCATAACTCATTTGAATTGATTATTGCAAACCAGCAAACTACCTTGAGTTCTACTCCTTTTGATTATTGGAATGCTGTAGCTAACTCCAATATTAAGGGTGCACAGATTTCTTCAGGTAACTGGGGTGCTTATGACAACCAAGAAGTATTTGACATGGTTGATCAGTTCAATATGACAGATGATGAATCTGTAAAACAAGATATAGCATCTAATCTTCAGAAAACTCTATTAGTAGATATGCCTACTATTCCATTATGGCATAATGGTTTATGGGCACAACAGACTACTAATAACTGGACTAACTGGCCTTCAGAAGAAGATCCTTATGGAGTTCCTGTATCGTGGGGTAATGCTTATCAGTTAGGTATGCTAGATGTATTGATTAATCTGGAACCAGCAAATTAAAAATTAAGTAAATAAAATTTAAATAGTTAAAGTAAACAGGTCCGGTTATCCATATCGGGCCTGTTCTATAGAAAGGGGAATTTTAAGCAAATGGGTAAATATCTTGGTAAAAAAATCATCATTTATCTTATAACATTTTTTATTGCTGTAACCCTTAATTTTTGGATACCTCGTATGATGCCTGGTGATCCTATAACACAGCTTTTGTCACGTTATGCAGGAATGGAGGGTGGTAGAGAGATATTAGAAAATCAATTAAGATTATTATTTAATCTAGACCAACCTTTATTGACTCAGTATATTAATTTTTGGAAATCTATTTTTTCCGGTGATTTAGGAGTAAGTATTTTTCAATTTCCAACACCTGTAATTGAGATTATAAAAGAAGGAATTGTATATACTATTATTTTGTTAATTCCTGCAATTCTATTAAGTTGGATTATAGGGAATAAATTGGGTGCTTTTTCAGGACTCAATAAAAAAGCAGATAATATGATGATGCCTTTCTTCTATTTTTTGACATCTTCTCCATATTTTTGGATGGCTGGAGTAGTGGCCTTTGTATTTGGTGTAAAAATTGGTTGGTTTCCTATCAGCGGGGCTTATGGTTTAACAATGACACCTACTTTTTCTTTTAGGTTTATAATGGATTATGTTACTCACTGGTTCCTACCATTTTTAACAATGTTTTTGGTGCAACTTGGCGGCTGGGCTATTGGTATGAGAAATATGATCTTATATGAGAGAAGTTCAAATTACTCCAAATATATGGAAGCTCTTGGTGCATCTGATAAATTGATCAGGAGTTATGGTTTTAGAAATGGCGTTTTACCACAGGTAACCGGTCTTGCCTTAAGGTTAAGCGGGATTATCGGTGGGGCTATTTTAGTTGAGGTAGTCTTTAATTACCCTGGATTAGGGAGATTAATGTTAAGTTCAATTCAAAATCAAGATTACTTCCTCTTACAGGGGATATTTCTTACAATAGTAACTATGACATTAATAGCTAATTTTTTAGTGGATATAGTCTATATGATTATAGACCCAAGGGTAAGACTTTCATTATCTGGGGAGGCGTAAACGATGGCATCAAATTTTTGGAAACAACATGAGAATCTCTATTATGCTGTAAGTAATAAAAAAGTTATAATTGGTATAGTACTCTTTAGTTTAATTATTTTATTAGCTGTTTTTGGTCCAATGATGACATCATATGATTATGAGGAATTTGCTGGTGCGGGATATCTTCCACCATCAGCTGATCACTATTTTGGGACAACAAATATGGGTAAGGATGTATTTACCCGTACTGTGCTTGGACTTCGGACTACAATTGCAGTTGGTTTACTTGCTGGAACAATTGCTACATTATTTGGTTGTTTAGTAGGTTTTATCGCCGGTTATTATGGTGGTAAATTTATTGATGAACTGTTAATGATGACGACAAATATCACACTGGTCTTTCCATCTTTAGTTTTATTGATTATTATATCAGCATTTCTGGAGGTACGTGGTGTTTTTGTTCTGGCTTTTATTGTAGCACTTACGGCCTGGCCCTGGACTGCAAGGGCTGTTAGATCACAAACTTTATCGCTGAGAAATGAAGAATATGTAAATTTATCTAGGATATCTTCTCTTAATGTATTGAGAATTTTAAAGGAAGATATAGCTGCCAATATGTTTTCTTACGTCTTTATGGTTTTTATTCTTCAGTTCAATGGAACAATTCTAGCAGCTGTAGGTCTTGAATTTTTAGGTCTTGGTCCTACACAGGGGATTTCTTTAGGGATGGTTATGCGAAATGCAGGTTCGTAGAATGGTATTCAATTAGGTATGTGGTGGTGGGGAATTATTCCTGGACTACTTTTAACTATTATGGTTACTTCTCTTTATTTTATTAATACAGGCTTAGACGAAGTATTTAATCCACGTTTGAGGGAGATGTAATATATGACTGAAAATATACTTGAAATAAAGAATTTAAAGGCTTATTACAAGATTCTTAAAGGTGAGGTTAAGGCTGTTGATGATATAACATTTAAGATTAAAAGGGGTGAAATACTTGGTGTGGCAGGTGAATCAGGTTGTGGTAAGAGTACCCTTGCTAGTACCTTGATTTCCAGAAAGCCCCCTTTGAAATATATCTCGGGTGATGTAAAATTTATTGGTAAAGATATAATGCAGATGTCTAAAAGGGATTTTAGAAAAATGCGCTTAAAGAATATTTCTATTATTCCACAATATGCCTTGGATGCCTTTAGTCCGACCAAGAAAATTAGAACATTTATCGGGGATTTAGCTAAGGAGCATGGGATTAAGGCAAATCGTAAATTCTTTGCCAAAGTAGAGGAAAGATTAGACCTAGTTAATCTGGACTCATCTGTGCTGGATAGGTTTTCAATAGAGTTATCAGGTGGTATGAAACAAAGGATTATTATGATTATATCTACAATACTGGATCCAGAGTTTATAATTGCCGATGAGATCACCTCAGCTTTAGATGTAAGTTCTCAGAGGTTTGTGGCAACTATGCTGGCAAATCTCAGGGATGAGGGAATTATTGGGTCTGCTATGTTTATTACACATGATCTTTCCATATTATATCAGATAGCAGAAAGAATTCTGATAATGTATGCCGGTAACTTTGCTGAAATTGGACCAACAGATGTACTTGTGCAAAACGCGAGACATCCTTACACTAAATCCTTAATTGACTCATTACCACAGGTTGGGATTCAATATAAAGATAAAAAACTCTCCGGAATAGAAGGTACACCACCTCATTTGTTAAATATTGGTCCTGGTTGTAGATTTAGGTTCAGATGTCCTTATGCTACCGCGCAATGTGAACAAACACCTCTGAGGGAAAAAGTAGCTGAAGGACATTATGTATCTTGCTGGAGATGGAAAGAATTAGGAAGTGATAATAATGGCTAAGAATGAGAATATTATTATGTCAGTAAAAGATTTGACAAAGGTATTTAAGAGCGGGATGATTAACCCTGATATTACTGTGGCTGTTAAGAGTGTTTCCTTTGATATTAAACCAGGGGAAATAATTTCACTTATTGGTGAAAGTGGTAGTGGTAAGACAACAATAGGAAAGCTAGTACTAAAATTATTAGAGCCTACTGAAGGTCATATATACTATAAAGGGCAAGATATTACTCTTTTAAGTAGTAAAGATGAGAAGAGAAAGTACTATAAAAGGGTGCAAGGTATATTTCAGGATCCTTTTGCCACCTTTAACCCACTTTATCGTGTCGATAGGGTATTTGATATGATTTTTAAGTCTTTTGGATATGATGAATCTGATAAAGAGGAAAAAATATATCAGGTATTAAAGGATGTCAACCTTAATCCAGACAGAACACTGGGTAAGTTCCCGCATCAATTAAGTGGTGGACAATTACAGAGATTGCTTATTGCTAGAGCACTGTTAATGGATGTAGATATATTAATAGCTGATGAATTAATCAGTATGTTAGATGCTTCTACACGTATTGGGGTCTTGAATTTACTTGTTGAATTATGTAAGAAAAATGATATGTCAGTAGTATTTATTACTCATGACTTGAATCTGGGTTATTATATTAGTGATGAATCACTAATTATGTACAAAGGAAGACTAGTTGAACAAGGAGATACCAAGAAGATATATGAAAATCCAGTTCATCCATATACACAGATGTTATTTGAATCGGTTCCTGAGATAGGTGATAGATGGGATCCTGATGAGGAATTCTTACCAGAACAGATTGTATATGATGTACGTGATTTTTATAAGAGCAATGCTGGAAAAGGTTTTGTAGAGATAGAAGAAGAGCATAGTGTTTTATATAGTGATGAATAAATTTGGCGGCACTTACTAGAAATTGTGGAAAAAGGAATAGTACCATCTTTGAAAAAGCAGTCTGATTAATTTAGGCTGCTTTTATAAGTTTAACAATATATTAGTTAGCAAATAAAAAAATGTATTATCTGTAAAAAAACTAAGCTAAAGAGATATTTTATCGTAATTTATGTAATATCTCTTGTAATAATAAGTAAACATGTTATAATAAATGAATGAGGCCTCACTTTAAATGTCTGTAAAAAATAAATTAGTGTACTTATCCAAAGGAGGGATGTTTTAGATGGCAAGGCCGAAATCACCAGAAAAGAAAGAATGGATTAGAAAGGCTGCTATTCGTATTATATCAGAAGAAGGCTTTCATAAATGCACAACTGACAAAATTGCAGAACAAGCAGGGGTATCTGTAGGTACAATTTATAATTATTTTCAGGATAAAGAGGATATCTTATCATATATTTTTAAAGTAGAACATACAAAATTGAATATTTATTTTGATAGAATAATGAAAAAGGAGATGACTGTACCTGATAAATTTAAAATATTAATAGACAAGTATTTCAAATATGCCTTTAATAATAAGAAGTTAGCTAAATTATTACATGATGAGAGTAATAGACCGGCCCGAGGAGTTACTCAGGAAATATTCAATTATATGTTAGCAATCCGTGAACATTTAAAGGAATTGTTAGAAGATGGAGTAGAAGAAGGAAGTATTTCTTTGGAATATGATCTTGATATAATAGCGAATATACTTATAGGGTCAGCAAATGCAACTGCACTTTTTGGACATCTAAAGCCAGAAAAAATAGAATATATATGTGCAGAGGGACCAGAAAATCTTTTTAATGTGTTATCAAATGGGATATTTAATATATAGGCATAATTTAAAGGATGGTGAAGTTAGAAAGTGAAGAAAATTAATTACAAATCGATTTTAATAACAGGAATATTAATTATTTTACTAAGCCTTTTTTTTACAGGTTTTGTATCTGCTAATGAACAAATTACTATAGAAGGAGCCCTGAAATTAGGACTGGAGAATAATACAGGTCTTCAGCAAGGTGCGCATGATAAAAATAAAGCACTTATTGATCTCAATAGTGCTAAGAAGGCTTTTTATCCAGAAGTGAATGTAAGTACATCATATACTAGAATGTTTTTACCTGAAAGTAATTCTTCTGAATTAACGCTGCCGCCTGAAATGTTAGCTTTATTGCAGCCTAGTGAAAACAACTATCAAACCTCAATTTCAGTTCAGCAACCTATCTACCTGGGTGGGAAGATCTGGCTTGGCTTAGAGCAGGCTGGAAAAGGATTGGATATGGCTGATGTTCAAGTTGACCAAAAAAAGAATGAACTGTTGTTTCAGATTATCCAGTCATATTATAATGTTCTGCTTGCTCAGGAGAGAGTTGATATAGAGGAAGAGGCATTAGTACTGGTTAGGGAACATAAAAGGATAGCAGAAGTTAGCTATATTGCAGGAACAATCTTAAAAACAGATATATTACAGGTAGAGATTGAAGAGGGTAAGGCTATACATAGTCTGGAAGTTGCCCGGAATGATTTACTAATGGCTAAAAAAATGTTGGGTAACACCATTGGGATTGATTTGACAAATAAAAACTTTGTATGGCCAATATTGAATCCTGATCTTAAGTTGGAAAAAGATTATCAGTATCAGGAAGCAAAAGTGAATAGAGCAGAATTGGAATTACTTGATATTAATCAAGACATTTTGAAGACAAATCTTCAAATGGAAAAAAATAGTCATCTTCCAAAGATTGTTTTATCAGGAAATTATCAATGGCAGGGAGAAGAATATTCTTTAAAAGATGGAACAGGTAGCATTACACTATCG
>JBDNGI010000095.1:0-8657 GCA_041689345.1 Halanaerobiales bacterium | reverse complement strand
TTGTACCATAGCTTTACTTATATTTATGGTCGGTTTTGCAGGATTGGTAATGGCAACTGATTATTTACCAGAACCTGAGGATAGTATCTTCCCTCTTGAAGAACAGATTGAACTTAATGTTATTATTAATAGAAGTCCTAAAACCAAGGTAGATTATAATGATATTCCTGTTATAAAAGAATTAGAGGAAAAGACAAATATAAAACTAAATTTTGAAGCAATACCGAGTAATATTTGGAATGAAAAAGTCCCATTAAAATTTGCTACTGGTTCCTATCCCGATTTAATAATTGGTGAATTGCCAGGTAATTTGTTGTCCCAGTATGCTGATTATGGGGTTATTCCACCTCTGGAAGATTTAATTAAAGAGCACGCTCCTAATATTACAAGATTATTTAATAAAAATCTTGATTATAAGGGATATTTGACTCACGTTGACGGTCATATTTATGCGCTGGGAAAGGTTCAGCCTAATGCAATTATGTATGTTCATGACAGGCATTACATTAATATAAAGTGGTTGGATAAATTAGGTCTTGATATGCCGGAAACCCTTGAAGAATACTATCAGGTACTAAAGGCCTTTAAGGAGCAGGATCCCAATGGTAATGGTAAAAAAGATGAGATTCCTTTTTCTTTCATAGGCACAAGTTCTAATGGAGGTTGGGCTAGAAACATAGAATCATTTCCATTTGGAGCCTTTGGAGTCCTTGATCAACAATGGAATCACTTAATGGTTAAAAATGGTCAGGTGATTTTTACTCCTATGACTAAAGGTTATCAAGAAGGGATTAAATACCTTCACAAGTTGTATGGCGATGGTTTGATAGATGAAGAGGTATTTACTCATGATCAAAATCAATACTGGGCTAAGGGAAAAGAAAACCCACCAATTTATGGTAGTTTAATTGATTTTAGAGCCAGGGTAGCCGTTGGTAATGAGAACAAAGAAGATTATGATTATTTGCCCCCTTTAAAAGGATCTAATGGTGAACAATTATGGCGTTACAGGGGAGTGAATACTACTCCACAACAATATATATTAACAAATGAAAATCAATATATTGTAGAAACCTTGAAATTATTAGATTATTTGCTAAGTAGCGAAGAAATACAGATGCAATTTCAATGGGGACCTGAAGGATGGGAATGGGCAGATGATGGTAGATGGTTTGCAGCAGAAAATGTTGGAGAGCAGTCTACAGAGGAATATAGATATAATAATGCTCTTGCCCATCATGCATTACAAATGCACAGCCCAGAATGGTTTGCTGAAAAGAAACTGTTACGTGGATCAGAAGCATATTTGATGGAGGGTGCCAAGATGTATATGAAGTATTTTCCGGAAGAAGCATACCTTCATGTAAAATTAACTACTGAACAGGCAGAAGAAATAGGTAAACTTGAGACAACTATCATGGATTATGTAGATCAGATGAAAGCTAAATGGATCTTTAATGGTGGTATAAAAGAGGACTGGGATAATTATATTAAAAAGTTAAAAGATATGGGCATTGAGAGGTTAATGGATATTAGGCAGGAGTCATATGATAATTACCTTGAAATGAAATAGTCATTGAAATATAAGTAAGTATAATAAATATTGGATACTTTTTAGTATTTAACATTAAGGTAATAATATAAGGATTACAAATTAATCAAATAGGTGCTCCTAATTATTAGGAGTACCTATTAGTCTTATTTTAAGATACTTAGGATTAATTTTATATAGATTAGAATAAAACTGCTAATTTTATGTAGATAATTTTATAATTGCTAGAAAGATTTAAGATGATAAATGGAAGATTTAAAACATATGAGAGGTGATATAGAAGTGAATTTTATATTTATAAATCCAGATGAAATGAGAGCAGAGAGCCTGGGTTGCTATGGACACCCTTTAGTACAAACACCTAATTTTGATAAATTGGCTGATGATGGTGTGCGTTTTGATCAGTGCCATGTTACCCATACTGTATGTTCTCCTTCAAGATGCAGTTTATTGACAGGATGGCATCCACATGTTGGTGGTCATAGGAGCCTGTGGCATCTATTAAAACCTGATGAACCAAACTTATTTAAGTACTTAAGTGATGCTGGTTATGATATTATCTGGTATGGTAAAAATGATGTTTTTGCCCCGGGAACTTTTAAAGGTGTAGTTACACAAACAGGTGGTGATGTAATCTCACAGGAAGATAGAGAGAAAATGAGAGATGGATATAAGAATGCTGGGAACCCATTTTCAGAAGATGATCCGATGTTTTATTCTTTTTTATATGAAGAAATGAATGAGTATGATGAGACATTTGATTATGTAAATGTGAGAAAAGCCATAGACTATATTAATTCAAATCCTGAAAACCCTTTTATGCTTTACTTACCAACAGCTATGCCCCATTGTCCATATCATGCCCCTAAAGGTTATCATGACATGTATGAACCTGAAGATATACCAGAATTAAGGCCTGTCTGTGAAGATGGGAAACCGGAATATTTTGATAAGATAAGAACAACACGCCGTTTAGATGAGCTTACTGACAAACAGTTTAAAAATATTAATGCAAAATACTTGGGTATGATTTCTTATGTAGATACTATATATGGAGAACTAATGGAGGCCCTGGAAGAAGCCGGTTTAATGGAGGATACTGCTATTTTTATGTTCTCTGATCATGGTGATTGGGCAGGTGATTATGGTCTTGTGGAGAAATGGCCGTCTGGTTTAGATGATACTTTAACAAGGGTTCCTTTAATTGCAAAAATTCCCGGTGGTGCTAAAGGCCATGTGGTTCAAGACTGTGTTCAGCATTTTGATTTAATGCCAACAGTGCTTGAGTTGGCGGGGATTGAGCCAGAACATACTATATATGCCAGGTCATTAGTACCTCAATTAAATGGTGCAGAAGGTGACCCAGACCGGGCTGTATTTGCTGAGGGTGGTTATAACCATCCACAGGATAATTGGTGTTTTGAAGGCAGGGAGACTGTACAAAAAGCATTAATGGATAAAACACATATCTATTATCCCAAAGTGAAACTTCAGCAAGATGTACCACAGACTGTTTGCAGGTCAACAATGATTAGAGCTAATGATTATAAGTTTATATATAGGACAGATGATATCAATGAATTGTATGATTTAACAAAAGACCCTTTAGAGCTTAATAATGTTTGTAATAATACAGAGTATAGAGAAATGCAGGATAAGCTAGAAAAACGAATGTTGGAATGGTATATTGAAACAGCCGATGTACCAGAATGGCATAATCACCCAAGAGGGTTTGAGAAATAAAGTGAGTTTGATTCAAGAAAGGAGAAATATTATGGAATATCATGTATCAAAAAAGGGTTCAGATCAAAATCAAGGCAACAAAGAAAGTCCATTTCTTTCTATAAACAAAGCGGCTATGATTGCAAAGGCAAATGATGTGGTTATTGTACATGAGGGTATTTATCGTGAATGCGTTAATCCAATGCATAAAGGACTGAGCACGAAAAAATCAATTACTTATCAGGCTGCAGGAGGTGAAGATGTTGTTATCAAAGGTTCTGAAGAGATTAAAGATTGGGAACTAGTTGAAGGAACTGTATGGAAAACCGTAATTCCTAACGAGTTTTTTGGGGAATATAACCCCTATAAAGAAGAAATATTTGGAGATTGGTTAGTTACAGTTGAAGAAACAAAGCATTTAGGTGATGTTTATTTAAATGGCATGTCTTTTTATGAAGTAAGTTCTTTTGATGCTGTTTTAAACCCAGAAATAAAAAACGGAAACTTTAGACCATTGGACAGATAAAATTGTTCCTGTTCATAATCCTGAACAAACGAAATATGTCTGGTATACAGAAAATGATGCAGAACATACTACAATTTATGCAAATTTTCATGGGGCTGACCCCAGGAAAGAATCAGTTGAAATCAATGTTCGTAAGGCATGTTTTTATCCGAAAAAAACTGGAATCAATTATATAATAGTCAAAGGATTTGAAATGGCTCATGCTGCTACACCCTGGGCTCCGCCTACCGCTGATCAACCAGGATTAATAGGTCCTCACTGGTCTAAAGGCTGGGGTATTGAAGACAATTGTATTCATGACTCAAAATGTAGTGCCATTAGTATAGGTAAAGAGGCATCAACTGGTGATAATTATCGTTCCATACGAAAAGATAAACCAGGTTATCAGTATCAACTTGAATCTGTTTTTTCTGCAGAACGACATGGTTGGTGTAAAGAAAAAATTGGATCACATATTATCCGAAATAATACCATATACGATTGTGGGCAGAACGGTATTGTTGGACATTTAGGTTGTGTTTTTAGTCAAATCTATAATAATCATATTTATAATATTGCACTTAAACGTGAATTTTATGGCCATGAAATTGCTGGTATTAAACTTCATGCTGCAATTGACGTCCAAATATTTAATAATCGAATTCATAACTGCTCTTTAGGGCTTTGGCTAGATTGGCAAACTCAAGGTACGCGTATCAGTAAAAACTTATTCTATCAAAACAACCGTGATATCTTTGTTGAAGTAAGTCATGGTCCTTACATTGTAGATCACAACATTTTAGCCTCTGAATATGCTATTGATAATCATGCCCAGGGTGGTGCCTATATCAACAATCTTATATGTGGGAAAATGGTTCATGGAAAAATATTGAATCGTTCGACTCAATACCACTTACCTCACAGCACAAAAATTACTGGATTTGCATTTGTCTATGGTGGTGATGATCGTTTTTTCAATAATATATTTATCGGGGAAAGTGATATTGATGGAGTAGGTACATTCCACTATAAAGGTTATACAACTTCTTTAGAAGAATATATTGACAAAGTTCATTTGCAAAATGGTGACTTAAATAGATTTGAGTGTGTTGAGCAACCAGTATACATCAACAAAAATGCTTATTTTAATGAAGCCTATTCTTTTGCGCAGGAAAAAGAAAATCTATACTTAGAAAACTTCGATCCTGAAGTTGAAATAATAGAAGAAGGTAAATCGGTCTATCTCTCCATAAATCTACCTGAGAATTTTGATTCCTTTACTTGCCCGATTCATTCAACTGAAACATTACCACGTACCCGTATTGTAGATGCGGATTATGAAAAACCGGATGGCAATCCGATTTTGTTAGACAAAGATTTCTTTGATCAAAAGAAAGATAAAATTAGTTCATTAGGGCCTATTAGCTCATTAAAAAAAGGACAAAATTATATAAAAATCAATTTAATTTAAATTTTTGGATCTAATGAAGGAGAATGTAGACAATAGTGTTAATTTAATACTATAGGAATTTCCTTTTCCGTTTCAGCCAATTATGTTTCTTTCGCTTGTCGTTTACTACGACGTCCTGTCTCCACAAAAAGTTAAAAGTCGCTACAGAAACATAATTAGCTTACACTGGGTAAATAAGTTCCGGAACGTAGTGGAGGATTAATTTAAAGGAGATGAAATATTTTGGGTAAAAAGAAGCCAAACATATTACTTATAACCACAGATACACAAAGATGGGACACCTTAAAATGTATGGGTAATGAACATGCTATATCACCTAATCTGGATAAACTGGCTAGCGAAGGCGTATTATTTACCAATGCCCATACATCTTCACCGGTATGTAGTCCGACAAGGTGTAGTCTTCTTACAGGATTGCATACACCTATACATGGTTGTATTGAAAATGGCATTAATCGGCGTACAGATGTTGAGGTGTTTCCAGATTATTTAAAAAAACAGGGATACACGAATATTATGGTTGGGAAGACACATTTTGGTCCTGTGCCTGATTCTTTTGATATTCAGTTTTTATTACATGGCGAAAAATCCAGCGGTTCTGACGATTTTTATGGCCGGCATTTAAAAAAGCATGGGTTTGAGCGGGCCAGTTCTCATCCTAACCCTATACCGGAAGAATTATTTATGGATGCATTCCTGGTTGATACTACCATAGAACAGATAGATAAGGTACAGGCTGAGAAAAAGGGGCCTTTTTTCGCTTTTTGTTCTATGCCCAGTCCACATGGTCCCATAGACCCACCGGGAAAATGGGCCAATATTTATGAGGATATTCCTCTACCAGAGATAAATTATGTAGAGGGTGAAATAGAAAATCACCCACTACATTTAAGAAGGTTGATAGGTACATTAAATATTAAAGAAAAAACCAAAAAAAATGATAATTGTCAGAGCAAAACTGAAATGTTCCGTGAAGCAGTAGGAAATATTTATAGTGATAGCTGTAAGGAAAAAATAGATGAGCATAGACGACGGTACTATGGGCTTGCTGCCTATTGTGATGCACAGATAGGTAGGTTGATGGAGTATCTTGATAAAAAAGGGTTAAGGGAGAATACTTTAGTTATATTTACATCAGATCATGGACAGCAGTATTTTGATCATGGCTTTAATGACAAACATAATTATTATGATAGTACCTGGAGGATACCTTTTATAATGAGTATGCCGGGTACAATACCTGAAGGAGAAAAAAGAAATTTTGCTATCTGGAATGATATAACAGCAACTATACTTGCTGCAGGAGACACGGAGATGAATTCCTGTCAGGGATTTGATCTTTTTACCCCACTAAAGAATAATGATAAATCTCCCAGGAAGTATGCAGTAGGAACCTTATACAAATCAGCGGCTATTGCTACTAAAAAATGGAAATTAGAATACTATATTGAGGAGGCTGAAGGGAGATTGTTTGATAGACTGAATGATCCCCTGGAACAAAAAGACCTTTACAATAATGAAGAGTATAAAGAGGTGCAGAATAAGCTACTTCAAGGATTACTAACATGGAGGGCGAATATTTATGATGTTGAAAAATTAATTAAGAATACAGGGGGAGGGGGTCCAGTAGCAAAAAGGATTGCCAGGCATACAAAGCAAATGACGGGACGGGATGCAGAAGAACAATTAAATAGCTTAATTGAAGGAATTGATGATTAATAAGAAGGTGCAGGTTTTTTGATAGTTTTGTTAAATTATAATATAGATAAAAATGCGATGGAGATTGAGTAAATATGGGTAAAGAGTTTCATGAATTGGAGGTATTGATATGAATGAAAAGAAACCAAATATAATTTTAATAAATTGTGATGATCTCGGTTATGGTGATCTGGGATGCTATGGTTCAGATGTACACAAAACACCTGCTATAGATAAAATGGCTCAGGAAGGTATTAGATTTACAGATTTTTATATGAGTTCTCCAGTATGTACACCTTCAAGGGGTGCGCTAATGACCGGGTGTTATCCACCGAGAATTGACTTTGGTAGTTTCGATGGTCGCTGGGTTCTATTTCCTGGACAAAGATATGGCTTAAATCCTGAGGAAGAGACAATTGCTACTAAATTAAAGGATCAGGGGTATTCGACAATGATTGTTGGCAAATGGCATTGTGGTGATCAACCTGACTTTCTGCCTACCAGACACGGTTTTGATCAGTATTATGGACTTCCTTACAGTAATGATATGGGACGACAAAAAGGGGCAGGAGAGGAATACCCACCACTACCTTTAATAGAAGATGAAGAGGTTCTACAGGAACAGCCTGATCAGAGTTCTTTAACTGAAAGATATGTAGAAAAAGCCGTTAAATTTATTCGTAATAATAAAGAAAATCCATTTTTCCTTTATCTAGCACATATGTATGTACACTTGCCCTTATATACACCTGATAGGTTTATGAAGCAGTCAGAAAATGGTTCTTATGGTGCTGCTGTCGAATGTATTGACTGGTCCGTTGAGGTTATTCTTGAAGAACTAAAAAGACTTGAACTGGATCAGGATACACTTGTTATTTTCACTTCTGATAATGGGTCAAGAAATGATACTGGTGTCAGTAATAGTCCTCTTCGTGGTCATAAAGGAACGACCTGGGAAGGTGGAATAAGGGTTCCTTGTATAATGCGCTGGCCTGGTAAAATACCTACTGGTAATGAATCTAATGAAATAGTGACAGCTATGGATTTAATGCCTACTTTAACATTACTGGCAGGTGGGGAATTATCTGAAGACCGAATTATTGATGGAAAAGATATCAGACCGCTTATCTTTGCTGAGGAGGATGCTCAATCCCCTCGTAAAGTCTTTTTCTATTATTTACAAAATAATCTGGAAGCAGTTAGAGTAGGTAAATGGAAGTTACATGTAAGAAAAGGAGATAAAGAGATTAAGGAATTATATAATTTAGAAGAAGATATTGCTGAGAGTAATAATCTTTATGATGAATACCCAGAGATTGTAAAAGAGCTCAAGGAGTATCTAGAAAGTTGTAGACAGGATATTGGTGATGCAGCATGTAGAATTGAAGGAGCTAATTGTAGGCCGAAAGGTGAGGTTGAAGAACCTGATACTTTAACCCATTATGATCCTGATCATCCTTATATTATAGCAATGTATGATTTAGAAGACAGGGGATAGTTCTGAAAGATAAGCGTTATTATCCTAAAAATTACAGTATTACAGTAAATGTAAAGTAGATCTTTTGAACTAGTAATGTTTTATTATATAAAGTCATAATATTTTTTGATAGCAAATTTGACGGTAACGACAGCTTAATTAGAAATTATAGGATTATACAGGATTAGAAGTTGATTTTAAAAAACAGCTTCTAATACCTGGTATATTAACT
>JBDNGI010000094.1:0-7013 GCA_041689345.1 Halanaerobiales bacterium | reverse complement strand
TATCCGATAGCTAACTCCCGCTAAAACCCCCAGGGCCTGATTTTTAGGTCATCCTTTAGGGAAACTAAGAACACACTTTATCTTCTTACCTACCAACACGTAGTTGTTAGTTGTATTACAACTATATTTAAATTTTATTATTTCAAATACTTTATATTACTATCTAGATGATCTTCCATTAATTTTTTTGCCTCATTTTTATTCTTATTTTCAATGGCTATAATAATTTTCCCATGAAAATCAATTCCACTGTCTGACCCCATAGATCTTACAACTTCTATCATTGTTTCTTTTAAATAATCTTTCATCAGGTAATTTGCCTTTTCAATTATTGGATTTTTGGTAATCTGACAAAGTGTTAAATGAAAATTCAAATCTTCTAAGGCAAATTTTTTTAAATCATCTTTATGTTCCTTCATTTTACTAAGTATCTTTTTTAATTCCTTTATATCCTCATCAGTAACCCTTTCTACTACTAATTCCATTGCTCCAACTTCTATAATTTTTCTATACTCATGAACGGAAAAGGCTTTGGGACGTTTTAAATTTACAAATGTTGGTAGTAAAGCATCAATATAGGTTTCACCTGATAATTGTTTTATAAAAGTACCCTCTCCCTGCTTTTTTTCAAGAAGATCTAAAGCTACTAATGTCTGCAGTGCCTCTCTTACAGTTACCCTACTAACATTTAAGATTTTAGATAATTCATTTTCAGATGGGATTTTTTCTCCCGGCTCCCATGTACCGACAATAATTTGTTCTTTTAATTGTTCAAAAACCTGGCGGCTTAAACTTTCACGTTTCTTTATCGGCTTCATCTTTAACCCCTTACATTATAAAACATATTTGTCAGTTGTACTACAAGTAATAAATTAGATTAGCACTTTTCTTTTTGATTGTCAAGTAAAACTACAAATCACTTATATTTTAAAAGCATATAACTTAAGAAGATTTTTTTAAAAACATCCACCAATTTGAATCAAAACCTGTATAATAGATTTCTTTGACATCATCTATTTCACTAACCCATTCTCTTGTCATAGGAATGATATTCTCAAATAAATCTCGTGGATATCCCCAATCTAAGTCAAGCTGAAACATATAATGATTCATTACTATAATACCATCATCTTTCAATAGATTTAATAATGCTGAGATTAGTACTAAAAATTGATTTTTAGAATGTTCTTCTAATGTATTTGCGCTAACTTCTTTTTTGAGAATTTCAATCATTACAGGTAAAGTTTCCATCCAGTCACTATATATTGTATCTACACCTTCTCTATCACATAAGATCGCTTGTATAATATCATTAATACTATGTTGAAAGGCTATTATATCAATAGCTCCCTTTTCAATGTAATTTTCTATATTTATTGCATCATCGTCTATTATCTCAACATTTAATGATAAATCTTTAGTTTTTTCCAATAAGCTGTCATTCAATATTTTATTCATATTTGTTGTAAAATAATTACTATTGGGATGTGTTCGAGCCTTAACCTGTGGTATCATATCCGCATCCCCAGATGCAATCTCCAAAAGTTTTAAATTTTTTTGGGGATGAATCATTTCCAGTACTTCAGCCCACCTCCCCCTAAAATATACATCATTAATTGGTGTAAAACTTGCTATAGGCTTTTCAAGTAAGTCTTTTAATTGCTTCTTCTTTTCTTCTTCAGATATTAAGCTATACCCTTTATACTCATTTTCATTCAGATATAGACATGCACTACTCTCCATTAAAGATCCCCATTTTTCAAAATTATCTAATGGTATCATTAAACAACCTTCCTTCATTTTTGTTAGTTCAACTAAGGATAACGGCAAACTTGTTCTTCCCAATATGGATTTTCTTGTATCTAGAGCAGAACAATAATTACCACGGCAACAAATCTCCTTTTATCTTACTCAGATAAAGATCCTCATATTTCTTAACTCTTTTATTGCTCATGTATTTATCACTAGCATTTAGATTCTCTCTTAATTGTTTTTCATTCCTAACCCCAGGAATTACTGTTGATATTTCAGGATAACTCAAGATAAAACGTAATGCTTCCTGTACCATACTATCATTTTTACCTTTTATTTCTCTAATTTCTTCTACCAAACTAGCTCTACGGTCAATATCTTCACGAGACCAGCGATTTCTAATCCCTGCAAAATTACTATTACTATCATACTTACCTGTTAACCAGCCAGAATCAAGGGGCACTTTTACTATTAGGCCAATACCCTTTTCCTTTGCCAAAGTAAAAGCATTGTGTGTTTCTTGGTGAAATATATTGAACATGATTTCTAATACCTCTGAATTACTATTCTCCAATACCCGTTTCATATCAGCACTACTATCCACAGAAACACCATAACTCTTAATCATCCCAGCCTGTTTTAAATCTTCAAGTACTTTATAATGATCCTCTTTACCTTCCATAATATTCTGGGGAGGATTATGTAATAACACTGAATCAAGATATTCTATTTTAAGTTTCTTCAAACTAGTCTCAACTGACTTTCTTATTAGAACAGGGTCAAAATCTGTATGGCCATCGGCAAAGTGTCCAAACTTAGTACTGATAACAACCTGTTCCCTTTTCCCCTCTAATGCTTTTCCTAAGAGTTCTTCACTTTTTCCACTGGCATAATTAGGAGCTGTATCAAAAAAATTACACCCCATATCGATAGCTTTATGTACAAGTTTTATCGCTTCCTGATCCGTAGAACCACTCCAATCAGTGGTATTACCAAGCTGCCAGGCCCCGAATCCAACCTCTGACACTTCAATTCCTGTACTTCCTAAAGTTCGTCTTTGCATTTTCAATATACCTCCATTAAACCAGGAGATTAATGTATCCTGGTCAAATTTAATCGATTCTTAGCTATCTATACTGCTATTCAGCTAATTCTAATGCAACTTCCATCATATCAGTAAAGGTTTTTTCTCTTTCCTCTGAACTTGTAGCTTCCCCACTAACAACTGAGTCACTAACAGTTAATATTGAAAGTGCATTAACACCAAATTTAGCTGCAAGTGTATAAAGTTCAGCAGTTTCCATCTCAACAGCAAGTACTCCATATTTATTCCAAATCTTCCAACTTTCCGGATCATCTCCATAAAAGGTATCTGAACTAAGAATATTACCAACTTTAATATCAAGACCCTTTTCAACAGCCACTTGATGAGCCTTTGTAAGTAGTTTAAAACTAGCAACTGGGGCATAATCTGCACCATTAAACCGAATCTCATTCATTTTTGAATTCGAGCAAGCTCCCATTGCCAGAATTACATCTCTGATACCTGCTTTTTCATTCATAGATCCACAGGAACCAACTCTGATCAAGTTTTCTACATCATATTTAGCAATTAATTCATTTACATAGATGGATAATGAAGGCATTCCCATTCCAGTACCTTGAACAGATACTCTCCGACCTTTATAAGTACCAGTGTAGCCATACATTCCTCTAACTTCATTATAGCACTTTATATCCTGCAAAAAATTTTCTGCAATAAATTTTGCCCTCATGGGGTCACCAGGTAATAAAATCGTTTTTGCAATATCTCCTTTATTTGCACCAATATGAATACTCATTATACTTCCTCCTGTTTTTAAATTTGATTATGATCTTATTATACCACTTATATCAACATTACTATCCAGTACATATTTTATTAAATATTACAATCATCAATGTTAAAGATTAAAATATCATTCATTCACAAAAAATCTGCTTGCCGTATAGACAAACAGATCTCGCTAAACTTTTGAGGCTTACAATATCATAGAATTATCTTGGTTCAACTATAAATTTAATAGCTGTTCTTTCCTCACCATCAATCTCAATATCTATAAAAGCAGGGATTGAAATAAGATTAACTCCACCTGATGCTACAAAACCTCTAGCAATAGCAATGGCTTTAACACTCTGATTTACAGCTCCTGCCCCAACAGCTTGTAATTCAGCACGTCCATTTTCTCTAAGTACTCCTGCAAGTGCACCTGCAACCTTATTAGGACTAGAATTACTTGCAACTTTTAATACTTCCATTATAATATTACCCCCCTTGTATTTTAAACCATCTATATATTATATTGTCTAATAAATAATAAATTCCTTTATTTGAAGACAAATATATTTTCAAGACTATATAAAACCAAGTAATACTGTAATTAAGCCAATAAATAAAGAAGAATCGGTACAGAGGTAAATCAATTAACTTTTAAATTATATATATTTTGACTTGTCAATCTGCTTAATTAAAGAGGGGATCTGACCACAGCTAAATATTTTAAGATGATTGAGTGCCCTGGTGCATATAGTATAAAATAAATGTTGTTCATCATCTTGATAGTTATTAGATTCATCTATAACTATAATTACAGCATCAAACTCTAGTCCTTTAACAAGATAAGAAGGTAATAACACCTTCCCTCCTTTATATTTATCTTCATCAGCTGCTAACATTTTTATATCAATCTGCTTCAATTGTGAATATAATTTTTGACAGCTTTCAGCAGTCTTACCTACTACAGCTATAGATTTAGCCCCAGCCTCTTCTAATTCATAAATACTTGATTTTATAGTCTCATATTGTCCTTTCTCATCTGTTTCAGTGACTTCGGGAAGAACTCCTACCCTATTTACCGCAGAAATTTTTTGCTCACCTGGCAGCAATTCGCTTGCAAACTCCATTATTTGTGGAGTAGACCGATAACTTTTCCCCAATTCCATTTTGATACTTTTCTTTGCTGTAAAAATATCAGTAATACCCTGATATTTTTTTATTCCTTGATATGGATGTATTAACTGATTGATATCCCCCAGTACAGTAAAACGGGTTTTGGGCATCAATAATTTAAATATTTCGTAATGCAATAACGAATAATCTTGGGCTTCATCAATTAACACATACTTTATCTTTGATAATTCTCTATCTTGATTCCCCCATAATCTTAAGCTAAGATATACTAAAGGCACAAAGTCTTCATAATAAACATTTGATTTAAGAGAATTACTTGTGTATTCTTTTATCACTGCCACATCTGATATACTAAACTCTCTATTAGCATTACTACCGATTACTTCAGGAGATTTAGAAATGCTTTCACTCCATATCTCATCATCTGAAAATAATTCTTTATAATTTGAGATTAGTTTAATATTATCCCATTTATTGATCATATCCTTCAAAGGTTGTAATTCTTTTCTTAACTCTTTGATACTATCCCTAACCAAGGCAGCTTCAGAGAGAATAGCATATTCAGGCTCTTCTCTATTTAACCTATTTTTTATTTCTAAAAATCTTTTCATCTTAATAGGACGAATTTTATATAATATTTTTCTCTTTAACTTCTTAAACCTTCTACCAACAGGTAAGAAGCTATAACTATCAAACCACAATTTATGCAGTTCTTCTTCTGTTAAAATTACTTTATTTGAATAATTTATTGTTGTGAAATCCATACTTTGCTGTTCTAGATAGGTCGCATAATTTTTTATTAGATTATAAAATTCACTGGTATTTTTATATTCAATACTTTTGATACGGGCATTATCCAGATCAATTTCATTCTCTCTATGAGAATATATATACTCCAACTGATTGAGGGGACTTTCTATTTCCTGGTTTTTTAAATAAGGCTTAACATAACCATCTACACAGTCATAAAAAGTATATTGCCTAATATTCTCTTCTCCAAGTTCTGGTAATACTCTAGATATATAATCAGAAAATAATCTATTTGGTGAAAAAATAGCCATATTACTGGCGTCCAACACCTGACGATATTTATAAAGTAAAAAAGCAACTCTATGTAATGCAATTGAGGTTTTACCACTACCAGCTGGTCCCTGAACGATCAATAAATCATAATCATCATCCCGAATTATCCTGTTTTGCTCCCTCTGAATAGTCGTAACAATCTGCTCCATTTGACCGGATTTACTTTTACCCAATATTTCCTGTAACATTTCATCATCAATTTTTAAATTGGTATTAAACATATATACTATATTCCCATCTATTATCTTATATTGCCTTTTTAATAAAAGCTCACCCTTAATAGAACCTCTATTAGATTCATAGACAACAGGACCTAGCTCATATTCATAAAAAATACTGGAAATAGGTGCACGCCAATCGTATATCAACACACTTTTGTTTTCTGCATCCATCAATGACCCTAAACCAATATATATTTTATCTGTTTGACCTGCCTCACGAAAATCAATACGAGCAAAATATGGAGATCCATATAACTCCCTAAATTTCTTTAAAGCACGATAATCATGAATTAAATCCTGATTATATTGATAAAACTTCTGAATCTCCTGAGCTTGATCAACCTGCTCCGTCTCTCGGGATTTAATTATTTTCCTCTTTTGATCTATAACCCTATGATTTTCTTCACTTACTCGTTGCTCTAAGTGTTTTATATTCCCTGCCAGTACAGAACGAACCTCTTTTAATCTTAGGCGTTCAAATTCTTTCTCTTCATTGCTTAAATCCATTGAATCTTAGCCCTCCTAAATAATCTCACTCTAAAAATTTCTACTAATCCCTCTATATTCTCCATAAACATATAAATCTCCTTTATTTCTTTGCTAACATATGCATCTATTATTCAGTGTTAACAGTGCTTGCTAGACACTTATTATTTATCTCAACGGCGTTACTAAAACTCCTACAAAAACCAGTGGCAGTAAGTGCTGCCAGGTTTCGAAATAAGTGCGGCTAAGATTCAGATGGGATAAAATCTTCATCTGAATCAAGTCTTCTTTATCTATTATAACCTTTTTACAAGTAAGACATATAATAATTTTAGAAATATATAATTTTGAGTTCTAGTAGTATTATTAATTTTGCCTGTAAGCTTAAAATAT
This sequence comes from Halanaerobiales bacterium, assembly GCA_041689345.1. Taxonomy (GTDB): domain Bacteria; phylum Bacillota; class Halanaerobiia; order Halanaerobiales; family DTU029; genus JBDNGI01. The sequence goes on along the minus strand of JBDNGI010000094.1, from coordinate 128 downwards.
ATTATTTACAAATTATTAAGAGATATCCAAAGATATCTAGTGTATTGAAATAATAGTATTCATAGTATTTTAAGTGGCTTTTTTGTACGGTTTTGAACTACAAATAATTTATATATAGTTTAATTATT
>JBDNGI010000093.1:0-6128 GCA_041689345.1 Halanaerobiales bacterium | reverse complement strand
TAATGAATTAAGGGATTATGAAAATGATAAAAAAAACGGCTTGAAAACAGCCCCAGTAATCATGGGTTTCCAAGCAGCTAGATACTATTATTATTTATTAATAAGTTCAGCCTATCTGTCAATGTTAGTATTAATTAGGTATAATTTACTTCCATTATGGACCATCCTGGTCTTTATAACATTACCCATGGCTGTAAGTAGAATTAAAACTGTTTACTATGCCCGAGGTCAAGGTGATCTAATCGGTATTGATTTACAGATGGCCAGTTTAAATATAGAATTTGGCTTAACACTGGTAATCACCCTAATCATAAGTAAAATATTTTAATAAATCAACAAAAGCCAATACTATTTCACCACAATTTTAATTCGTGATATTTATGATTAATATAATCCCTTTTGAGGGCTTCAACTCCCAAAGGAATGATATCAAAAAGAGATTTTAAAGACTCTATAACTTCCTCTTCTTCATCAGGCAAATTAATAATTAAAGTTGATTTTCTTATACCAGCTCTACCCCTGGATAATGCGACAGCTGGGTATTTTTTTGCCGTTTCCTTCCTCATTAATTCTGTAATACCAGGTGTCTCCTTCTCTATCACTGCCATAGTTGCCTCAGGAGTCACATTTCTTCTAGCGAAACCAGTACCTCCAGTAGTCAAAATAATATCTGCTAGTCCTCTTTCTGTTATATTAAATAATTCTTCCTGAAGTACACCAAAATCTCCCGAGATATTTCTATAGTATACTTCTTCCCCTTGGAAATTTTGCAGCAAATTATCAACTATTTTTTCCTTAAACATCCTATTAGCAGACTCTTTATTTCCTACAGTTATTAATGCCACCCTGATCATCTAAGGACCCCCTCGTAGTCAATATAGTGTTAAATCTATATAATGGAAAAATATCTAGTTGAAAAATAAATTAATCTAATATATCTTACTTATTTATTTAAATTCAACAAAGCCGCAAAAAAACCTTTATCTTATTTTTTCTCGCCCCTTCGATCATTAAAAACTTCTTAGGTTGTCAAAACAAAAATTAAAACACTGGTTGATTCATTCAGGGTTTAAATATAAAAAAACAAGAACTGAATAGTTATAAACTTTCAGCCCTTTCAGTCAATCTGTAATTTAAACAAATTATACTATTATCCAAATCCATATTTTTTACCACAATATCTTCTTTAATCCATAAAGAAACAGGAGCAAAATTCCAGATTGCTTTTATACCGGCATTGATCAATTGATGAGCAATATCCTCTGCCTGATCAGCAGAAACCGCAATAACAGCCAACTCTATATTTTCATCTCGGATAATTCTGTCCAACTCTTTTATACTTTGAACTTTATATTCACCTATTTTATTACCGATTTTACACAGATCACAATCAACTACGGCGGAAATATTCAATCCCATATTTTCAAACCCTGAATAATTAGCCAGGGCAATACCAATATTTCCTGCACTAACAATTATAATATTTCTTGAATTCTTGACATATAATTTTTCTTCTAAGTGTTTTTTAAGTTCTTGTACATTATAACCAATACCCTTACTACCAAAACTACCAAAATATGAAAGGTCTCTTCGCACTGTGACAGATGAAACCCCTGTTACTCCTGCTATTTTTTCTTAAGATAGTACTAAATTCTCTTTTCCATCGGAAATTCTTTTTAAACAACAGTAATACTGTACAAGGCGTTCAATTACAGTTTGAGGTATCGTCTTAATTTTCAACTCCTCCTTTTAATTTCATTCCCTTAAGCAATACATATTTGACGAACTATACTTAGCCTTAATACGATTATCAACATAACTACATTATCTTCCTCTAGTAAACCATTCAATTCCTCACAACTTACTAAAGATTCAGGATGAGCATATCCCCTTTCTGAAATAGGAATAAAATCACTAGCCTGTACTGATGTAACAAAGACCAACCCAAGCAATAAAATCATACATAAACCTACAACAGATCTTGATAAATTTTGTTTCATTATAAATTTTCCCCCCCCATAAAATATTTTTTTCACAAGTTCCCTTGAAATTTAAACTTATTTCCTAATAAACATATCACAAGGGAATCACAGATATAATTATATAATCTATGGAGTTTTTTGTCATTATTTTTAAATTATAATTTCTTTTAATTCAAATTTTTCAAAAATTCGTTATTAGGCCGTTAAAAAACTCCCTCTGAAATTAAGAACGTACTTTATTTTTGAGAAATGATAATGCTTTTTTTACTTCATCTTCTTTATTATCCCAGTTGCATTCAATGGAAATACCACCATCATAATTAATGTCACTAAGCATTTCCAGAAAAGTATCATAATCATAATCCCCACTACCAGGATAAAATCGACCAGTATCAGCAACATGGACATGAACTAATAACTCCCCAGCATCTTTGATGTGTTCGAAAGGTTCATTTTCCTGGACCATATGATAAAGGTCAACCAGTACTCTAATTTCAGCACGATTTACCTCTCTAGCCATCTGTAATCCCTCTTCTAGAGTATTGATAATATTAGTTTCCTCACTTCTTAATGGTTCGATAGCAATAGTGATATTATATTGACCTGCTTTATCAGCAACCATCTCAAGAAATCTTTTAATCTGCATCCAGGCATCTACTCTGGAAAATTTCTCTGGAACTCTGCGAGCACCTCCACTGCCAAATACAATGACTTTACCCCCTAAAGACTGTACTCTACTAAGAACAATTTCTACGTAATCCTCAAGGGCTAAAAAATCAACTTCTGGGCCGGTAATCTTGAGATCACCAGGAATAAAAATATTAAAAGCGTAAAAAAGTAGATTAGTATCTTTAAGCTGGTTTTTTATTGTTTTAAATTCCTCTTCTCCTTTCCCAGGTTCAACTATACCTACTGGACACTCAATGAAATCATATCCTGTTTTCCTCAACATATCTCTTTCTTCAATACCACCACAACAACCTATGATCATAATAAACTCTCCCTTTTTATAATATTTTTTCCCCTTTGATTAAAATTCAAATTTAACTTTCCCCTCAACTAACTTTAACCTGGCTGAAAAGGACTTGCCCGCTTTGCTTTTAAAGCCTTTTAGATCATTAGTAGTTCCTTCACAACACAATTTTTTGACTGTAGCTAGGCTAATTTTTTTACTTAATATATTTTTACCAATAGTAAACTTACAATTAGATTTATTATAATCACTACATCCGAAAAAATTACCTTTGTCTATTATTTTACCTTTTTTACAGATAGGACAAATAATTTCTTCTGCTTTCTCTTGATTTTTATCAGGAAAAGCAAATTTAATTTTAAAATTATCATCTAAGATCAACTTAGCCGAAAACTTTTTACCCTTCTTATTTTTAAAACCTTTAAGAATATTAGTTTTTCCCTTTTCACAAAGCATTTTTAACTGATTTTCAGTCAACATTTTGCCAGCAATCTTATTAATAGTAAAACCACAGTTAATATTGTCTTTATTCCAATTAGTACAGCCATAAAAGCTTTTTCTTTTTACAAGTGCTCCACTCTGGCAAGCAGGGCAGGCCACTATTCCTTTGGCTACATTAGCCTTCCCAATATCTATATTTATATCTTTAAGCTTTTTAATTTCTGATTTCAGTTTATTTATTTCTTCACTAAGCAATTCTTCACTTTCAATCTTCCCTGATCTTATTCCTTCTAGTTTTCTTTCAAGAATACCTGTTAACTCAGGATTCTTAAGTTCTTCAGTATTAATTATATCTATAATATTTCTACCAGCTGCTGTAGTAATTAATTTTTTCTTATCTTCAATAATATATTTTCTAGACAACAATTTTTCAATAATTCCTGCCCTAGTAGCTACAGTACCAATAGAATATTTATCTAATTGAGCTAATAGATCACTTTCATCATAAAGAGCTGGAGCTTCTGTTTTCTTGTCAATCATATTTATCTTTCTTACTTTTTTTATCATATCTTTCTTTAAATCAACAGGTAAGGACTTGTCTTTTTTATTCTTATCTGGATAGATAGCTTTCCAACCTTCATCAAGAACAATTATACCTTTGGATTCAAATTGATAATCATTAACAACTGTAATAAGTTTAGTAGATTGATATGTATAAGGTTTGTAAAATTGTGAAACAAGTCTTCTGACAACTTCATCAAACAATAGTTTTTCATCTGAAGATATTTTTTTATATATTGAAGATATATCCTTGTTATGAGCCGGTATGATAGCATGGTGGTCTGTTATCTTACTATCATCAATGAACCTTTTAGTATAACGAAGTTGCCCTAAATCAATTGATGAAATATAAGTTGTAAACTTAGCGAAATTAAGATTACATAAAATACCTGGTATTTCTTTCTTATGGGTTTCAGCAAGAAACTTGCTGTCAGTCCTAGGATAACTTAAAATCTTATATCTTTCATATAAATTCTGAGCTATATTCAAGGTTTTTTGAGAAGAAAACTTATATTTTTTATTCATTAATTTTTGTAAATCCGTAAGATTAAATAATTTAGGAGCATACTTAAGCTTTTTCTTTTTTGTAATTTTTTTAATCTTACCCTCTTTATTTTTACAATCATTATAAATCTTATCAGCTAAATCAAAATCAAAAATTCTATAATTATTTCCATCAATATACTTCCCGCTATAATTTTCAAATTTTGCTTCGATTTCTTTATAGGGTATAGGATTAAAGTTCTTGTTTTCATTTTCTCTTACATAAATTAAATTTAAAATAGCAGTCTGTACTCTACCAATAACAATAGCTTTATTACCCATATTTTGAGTAGTATAAGCCCTAGTATAATTAATACCTATCAACCAATCAATCTCTGCTCTTATCTTTGCAGACTGATATAAACTATCGTATTTACTAGCACTGTGTAAATTATTAAAACCCTTTCTTATAGCTTCAGCTGTAAGAGAGCTTACCCATACTCTTTTAATTGGTTTCGTCGTCTTAGTAGAGTTAATAATATATCTTTGGATTAGTTCTCCTTCCCTTCCAGCATCACCACCATTAATTATTAAAGCTACATCATCACGATTAATTAATCCCTTAATAATCTTATATTGTTTTTTAGCACTATCCATCAGAGTAAGTTTAAATTTTCTAGGAACAATCGGCAAATCTTCAAAGATCCATTTTTTATATTTCGAATTATAGGTTTCTGGTTCAGCCAGAGAAAATAAATGTCCAAAGCTCCAGGTGACAATATATTTTTGTCCTTCCATGTAACCATCATGTCTTTTAGTACACCCTAAAATTTTAGCATAATCTTTACCAGCAGAAGGTTTTTCAGCGATGACTAATTTTTTTAACATAAAACCACATCCTCCATCAATACCATTTACTTCTCGTTTATTTCCCCTTAATATACATTAAGTAAATATCTAACTCCAATTTTCTTCATTAAATACCTTGATTCCATTTTTATCTAATAATTCAGCTGTTACACCATTACCTTCTATCTGTGTGCCACTAAATGTACCATCGTAAATCTTTCCATATCCACATGATGGGCTTCTAGATTGTAATATTGCTTTTTTTATTCCAATAATTTTACAAATCTCTAATGTCTTTTCTGCACCCTTAAAAAAATTTTTAGTATAATCTTTAGCAGACTGACTAATAACTTTCTGTATTTCGTCTCCTGTTTTTATAATTTCACAAGGTTCTCTTGGTATTGGCAGATCTCCTAGCACTTCTGGACAGACAGCTATTGCTTCCCCACTTTCTATTAATCCAACTAATCTCTCATCTAAGGTGTTTTCCCCGTTATATCTACAATTGACTCCAACTAAACATGCACTAATTAAATACATTCTCCAACTCCTTAAACCCAGACAGCATATATTTCTTTATCATTTAGCTTAATTCGTTCCTGCTTATATTCTTTCTTTGGTTTAAAATTAAAACTTAATAAATAACCTTTATCAAGATTTTGTGTATCTAAGTAATCCAGCAATTGTTCTAGTCCCTTTTGATGATATTTTTCTCCACGCCAGACTTTTAATTCTACTATATACTTTTTATCTAGATACGTAACCACTACATCTAATCTCTTTTCTTGAGAAGTTTGTACTTCTTTAAAGTCAAAACCTTTGCCATTAATAATCGGTTT
>JBDNGI010000092.1:0-2927 GCA_041689345.1 Halanaerobiales bacterium | reverse complement strand
ACTTAGTACTTTATAAGAAACATATTACTAAAATAACACTTGATGCGTAAGAACCTAAAGTGAAAAACTTAGGTGCGAATTATATAGGAGAAAAAATAGATAACTTTAATCTACCAGATCAAGATGGTAATGAAGTAAGTCTTAGTGATTTAGAAGGGAAGAATGTTTTACTATCATTTCATCCATTAGCAGCAACGGGTGTATGTACTAAACAGATGAAAGCATTAGATGAAAATTATAGTACATTTGAAGAAAATAATACAATACCATTGGGTATTAGCGTAGATCCAGTTCCCAGTAAAAAAGCATGGGCTGATGATATGGGATTAGAAAATCTAAAAATATTATCTGATTTCTGGCCACATGGTGAATTAGCCCAAAATTTTGATATCTTTCTTGAAAATGATGGTATCTCTGGCAGGGTGAATATCTTGCTTGACGAAGAAGGTAAGGTTATATGGTATAAATAATATGATATACCAGAATTGCCGGATATAGATGAAGTACTAAATAGAGTTAAAGAAAATTAAAAAGGTAGAGATATAATTTTATTTAAAAAAACTCCTTAAAAAAATAAAATTTGATTGACTATGAAGTATCATCAAAATACATATTAAGGAGTATTAAAGAAGATAGTTCAAAATATATGACTATCTTTTTTTTTGTTATTAAGCCTTGACTATATCTATATTTTCTAATATAGTTTATTTTGAATGAGTTATAGTTTTATATGACCTAGTTAATGTAAATTATAAGGGAGGACAATATAGATGTACACTTTTAAAACAAGCGGAACCTGTGCTAAAGAAATAAAAATTAAAATAAATGATGGTGGAATTATTGAGAAAGTTGAATTTGTTGGTGGATGTGGTGGCAATTTAACTGGTATAGCCAGTTTAGTAGAAGGAGAAAAACTAGAAAAGATAAAAGATAAGCTAGCTGGTATTATTTGTCGTAATGGCACTTCATGCCCAGATCAATTAAGTAAGGCTTTAAATAATATAGAGATATAGTTATAATAAATTTATTTAAAATAAATTTAAAATTTAAGATTAAAAAGGTTTTTAAAGAGACCAAATAAATTTTATTTTTTAAGTAGTATTATAAATACTAATAATTGGTAAAAATCCTATAATAGACTTTAAATTATGCTAAAATAGTTGACAAGTCAACTAAATGCGCTCTAATTAGTTGAGTAGTCAAGTGATATAAAATTTAATATTTACATTTAGTATAATTTAAATTGTATTTAATTTTATTCAATAATTAAAATCCAAAATAAACTTATTGAGAGGAGTGTAATCATTGGGTAAAGAGGCTAAATCTTTGAACGAACAGATTAATGATGAAGATTCACAACTTGTTGCTAAATATATTTCTATTATATATAGATCTATGAACTGTCTTTTAGACAGGGAACTTATGGTTTATGATATTGACAGAGGGCAGTTTCCCTTCTTAATACCTTTATATCGTCGAGAAGGTATTTCACAAAAGGAATTATGTCAGTTTTATAATATGGATAAAGCTGCAGCGGTCAGAGCGCTAAACAAACTTGAGGGAAAGGGTTATGTAATGCGTAAAAAAGACCCTGAGGATAAAAGACAGCATCAAATATATTTAACTAAAAAGGCTAAAGAATTTAAACCTCAACTATTTGAAATTATTAAGTTCACAGAAAATAGAATGTTGGAAAATATAAATGAAGAAGAGGTTGGACAATTAAAAAATACACTAAAGAAAATAAGTTCTAATCTTGGAGTAAAAAAAAGGGGAAATGATAATGAAAAATAAAATACTTATAACCGGTGCAACAGGAAATGTAGGTGCAGAGCTAGTTGATTTTCTTATCAAAAAAAAGCAAGATATTGTTATAGGAGTAAGGAATATTGATAAGGCAAAAAAAGAATTTAATCCAAATAATGAATTAATTGCTTTTGTTACTCTTGATTTTACTACACGTGATACATATCAGTCCGACATTAAGAAAATTTTTCTGATACGTCCCCCTAAAATCTCTGATGTAGAAGAAGATATATTCCCCTTTATAGATAAGGCTAAAGAACAAGGCGTAGAACATATTGTATTTCTTTCTCTTCTTGGTGTAGAAAATAATCGTTTTGTACCACATTATAAAATAGAACAATATCTAAAAAATGTAGGGATTGCATATACATTTTTACGTGCTAGCTTTTTTATGCAGAATTTAAATACAACACATCGTCAGGATATAAAAAAAATAATGAAATATTCTTACCAGCAGGAAAGGGGAAAACCAGCTTTATTGATGTTCGAGATATAGCAGAAGTAGGGACAATGGCACTAACTGAAGATGGTCATAGAAATAAAGGATATTCACTAACAGGAAAAGATGCACTTGATTACTATCAAGTAGCAGAGATTTATAGTCGTGTTCTTGATAAAGAGATTAAATATACTAAGCCCTCTATTTTCCGCTTTTTCTATAGAATGCATAAGAGAGGTATGAAGACTGGATATATTTTAATTATGATAGCTTTTTACACAACAGCACGTCTGGGACTTGCTAAAAAAACTACAAGTAAGTTGGAAGAATTACTGGATAGGGAACCGATATCTGTAGAGCAGTATGTTAGTGATTATAAGGGGTGCTGGATGTAAAAGTAGATGACTAAAGCTATTTTTCACTTTAGAGGATATTAAAAATAAATATAGTAATTACATTTAGGATATTTGTCTGGCTAATGTTATAATAATAAGATGCGGTAATTTTTTGTAGTACATAATTAAATAAGATGAAGTAATAGATCTCACTTTTCGATGTTTATTAATTAAAGATTTTAATTAATTACTTTTACTTTTTAAAATGTTATTTTTGTCATAAAACAGTTATCTCTTTTCTTTGGATTGAAGCAACATATTAAAATCCCCCCTTTTTTGGAATTTTT
>JBDNGI010000091.1:0-2747 GCA_041689345.1 Halanaerobiales bacterium | reverse complement strand
TATTTCGGATGAAGAGATTCGCTGTGGTTGTGGACAATATGGTCATTTAGAGGCAGTTGCTTCTGGTCACGCTATTGAGTATCAAGCCAATCAAGTTTTTGATACTGGAGAAAACTGGTTTACTGCCAGGGATGTATACATTAAAGCAAGTCAAGGTGATCAGCAAGCAATTGATATTTTTAAACAGGCAGGTTATTATCTTGGGAAGGGCATTTCGTTTCTTGCTAATGTATTTAATCCAGATGAAATAATAATTGGTGGTGGTGTATCTGGAGCTGGAGAATTTTTACTGAAACCTATTAAAGAATCCTTTACAAAATATACTATGAAAATGATACAAGAGAATATAAAAGTCAAGTTATCTTCTGTTGGTATGGATGCAGGTATTCGGGGAGCTATTACCCTAGTATTAAATGAAAAAGTATTTTATACTTCTTTGTTAAACAAAAAAAATTAATATGGAAATTATAGAAATAATAACTATAGATTTGCACTGTTGAAACTTTTGCAAATAAAACATACTCTTTATGGCTGTTTAAAGAAAGAATGGGTCGACTATTAAAAATAAACACGCCATACTCTTTTCAGTTAGTTTACAATAGAAATTTAATTTAAAGGTTACAACAAAAAACGTTATTGTTAATTTAAATTACTTATCTAAGTTTTGGCTGAAAAAGATCTAAATTCAGTTAGGAGGTGTAAATGGCTAAAATTTAATACATATTTAAGGATAGAAAATTCAAAAAGGATTATTAAATATCCTACTAAAAATTAAAGAAAGGGAGTTGCAAATGAAAAAAACAATGAAAAAAGTTGCTGTAATAGGAATAAAAAAGGCTGAATTGATCGATGTACCAATTCCAGAAGCTAAAGAAAACTGGGTTTTGGTAAAAGTACATGCAATACCACTGTGTACTCAATACAAAGGATGGCTTAATGGCACTTTGGTTTCTGGTCATGAGGCAGCAGGGGAAGTTGTTAAAGTACCAGATGAAGTTAGAGATACTTGTAATGTCAAAGAGGGGGATCGAGTTGTAGTTATGCCCCAACTACCTTGTGGCAAATGTGCTTTATGCAGGGTTGGTGAATATATTCACTGTGAAAATACAGTTAATTATCAAGATTTCACAAATTCTGATGGCAGCACAGATACCCAAGTTCAATATCTTTTGAAACCTGATTGGTTACTTGTTCCTATTCCAGATGGTGTTTCTTATGAATTGGCCTCACTCGCCTGTTGTGGTCTTGGACCTACATTTGGTGCAATGGAAAATATAGGTGTGGATGCTTTTGATACTGTATTAATTACAGGTGGCGGCCCTGTTGGTCTTGGTGGAGTTGTTAACGCCAAATATAGAGGTGCCAAGGTTATCATGGTAGAGAGTATTAAGTATCGTCAGGAAAAGGCCAAAGAACTTGGAGCAGATTTAGTCTTAGACCCTGACGATAAAGATATTGAAGAAAAGATAAGAAAATTTACAAGTGAAATTGGTGTTGATGCTTCTCTGGAATGTGCTGGCAGTATAAAGGCTCAAAGACTAGCCCTTAATACTACTCGCCGAAGAGGATCAATTGCTTTAGTTGGTGAATGTAATGATGATCTTCTAATTCAAGCTAGCCGCGATTTTATTAGGACCGGAATTAAATTATTTGGCCAATGGCATTATAATTTAAATGGAATTGATAAAATCATGCAAGTTATTCAGGAATCTACTGTTATTGAGCATTTAATAAGTCATACTTTTCCAATGAGTGAAGTTCAGAAAGCCTTTGAAATTGATAGTGAACATCAAAGTGCCAAAATAATTTTAAAACCCTGGGAATAAATTGGAACTGTATAAATTTGAGAGGCAGTATTTTAAAAAAATAATACCTAGATCATGCTATTAATTTTAAATGAATATAAGGAGGAAATTATTATGGAAGACAAAATGATCCGCTTGGGAGGACCTATCTTTAAGGAAGTAAACAATCCTGAAGAGGCTGTGAAAATCCATCAAAAATTAGGGTTTTCAGCAGCTTATACAAGTTATATAGAAGATTCAGTTAAACGTGAAGAATATAAGCAAGCTTTTGCTGAAGCAGATATTGTACTTGCTGAATTTGGGGCATATTGTATCAATATAATGGATACTGGTCCTGAAGTTCGCCAGAAAAATATTGATGAAATTGCTCGTAGATTAGAAAAAGCCGACAAAATGGGTGCTCGTTGTTGTGTGATGCACGGCGGCTCACTTGAAAGTGGAGGCTGGGGTAAGGCTAATCCAGAGAATTTATCAGAAAGAACATTTTTAAAAACAGTCGAAATTGTGCAGTCCATTATTGATAAGGTTAAACCTGAAACTACCAAATTAGTAATGGAAACCGAATCATATGTATATCCAGATAGCCCCGAAAATTACCTAAGATTTATCAATGCAATAGACAGAGAGGAATTTGCTGTTCATCTTGATCCAATCAATATTATATCTAACCCAAGAAGATTCTATTTTAATGATCAATTTATACGTAGATGTTTTGCAGTACTGGGTAAACATATTGTCAGCTGTCATGCTAAAGATGTAAATATGCCACCAATTCATCCGACTGTTAAAATTGATGAGACTTTTATTGGTAATGGAGTTGTCAATTATGATGTATATCTTAGAGAAATTTTAAAACTTGAAACAATGCCAACATTTATGATAGAGCATTTAAATGCTTCTCAGTTAAAGAAAGGTCTTAATTTCATTTACAATAAAGCAGAG
>JBDNGI010000090.1:0-6149 GCA_041689345.1 Halanaerobiales bacterium | reverse complement strand
TAGAAGTTTATAAGGTAGAGGATGAATACTATATAGTAGATGGTCATCATAGGGTTATGGCCAGTAGGGATATAGACCGTGATTTTATAGATGCTGAAATTATCGAATACAAATTCAAAGATAAAGAAGATAATTGTTCTAATAAAGATTATCACGGCTGCCCCATGAAAGAGTTTAATGAAAAGACCGGTCTCTGGGGAATTATTTTAAAGAGCCGAGAGGCTTATAATAATCTTTTAAATACAATTTTAGACTTTGGCAAGGATATGGGCGGGAATGTAGTAATGAAAGAGATTTCTTCTAAATGGTATCAGGAGTATTTTTCGCCTGAACAAGTCCAAGAATCAGAAGAGGATTATAAAAGAAACAAAAAATAATAAAAATCAAGAAAAGGGTGAACAAAAATTGAAGATATTATTGGTAGCAGATGAAATACATAAAGCATTATATGATTATTTTGACCCAGATAGGTGGAAAGATATAGATCTTATTTTATCAGCTGGTGATTTAAAATCTAGTTATCTTCAATTCCTGGTTACTTTAATTAAGGATGCCCCTTTATATTATATAAAAGGTAATCATGATTATAAATATCAAAAGGATCCACCATTTGGATGTGATAATATTCATGGGCGTATTGTGGAATATAAAGGTTTGTGTATTCTTGGCCTTGAAGGTTCTGCTTGGTATAATGGGAAGGGTGTCCAATATAAAGAGCGACAGATGTGGTGGAAGGTTTTGAAACTTTGGCCTAAACTAAGATTTGGAGATAAGATAGATATTGTATTGACTCACAATCCTCCATATGGTTTAAATGATGGGAAAGGTCATGCCCATAGGGGTTTTAAATCATTTAAGTATATAATTGATACCTTTAAACCAAAATACTTTATACATGGTCATCAACATTTGTCTTATGCTATGCGTGAACGGATAATTGATTATAAAGATACACAAATAATTAATGCATATCAGTATCATGTATTAGAAATATGACACAACTGTTCTCAGTATCTATTGGAAGTTTCAGAATAGTACAGGATTGAAAATTCTTAGCTCATAGCTTAAAAATCAGCAAGTGTTTTTCACTGCGAATAGTTTGTGGAAGGGTGTGAGAGATGCAGGATTCCTTGAAATATATAAAAACAATCGAGAAAATAGCCTATGATAAAAAATTAGAAGTGTTTTTAGTTGGAGGAGCCCTTCGTGATATCTATCTAGGTAGAGCTTTTAAAGATGTAGATATAGTTGTTAATGAGCGGGTAGCTAAAGTGGCCCGCTATTTTGCTGATAAAATTGATGCCAGTTTTGTTGTTCTGGATTCGAAGAGAGATATCTACAGGGTGGTAAAAGATAGTGTCTCCTTTGATTTTGCTCCGATGATAGGTGGAAGTATTGAGAGTGATTTAGAAAGAAGGGATTTTACTATAAATGCAATTGCCTGTCCCTTTATTTTTAATGATGGTACTCCTTATAATCTTTCTGATTTTTTGCTGGAAAAAACTGATAATACAGACTATAAAGCTGTAGATATATCGGATTATATAATAGATCCCTATAATGGAATAGATGACTTAAAAAATAGAAGAATAGATATTATTAATGAAAATGTTTTTTTTGAGGATCCTTTACGTTTATGGAGGGCTATACGATTTAAGAGTCAACTTGGTTTTAAACTTAGTCAAAATACAGTTAACATTATGAAAGAGAATAGTCACCTGGCTGTTATGCCAGCAGCTGAACGAATAAGAGAAGAATTTGTAAAAATATTGAAGACGGCAAAAGTTGCAAAAATAATTAAATATATGGAAGATGAATTTAAGCTGATATCTACTTTAATCCCTGATATAGAGGAAATGAAAGAGACCGGTGAAAATCAACATCATCAAGAAGATGCCTGGACTCATTGTTTACTGGTATTACAAACACTAGAAGAATTATTATCAGATAATAGCTACTATGAACATATTGACAAAAATAAACTATATTTATTAAAGCTGTCAGCACTATTACATGATATAGGTAAAATAGCTACCAAGAGTAAGAAAAATGAAAAGATAGATTATTATGGTCATGAAAAAGCCAGTGCAGAGATGCTGATCCCTATTCTAAAGGGCCTTAAATTTAGTAGAGAAGAAATTAGTTTTGTAAAAAATATAGTTCAATATCATATGAGGCCTATGTTATTATATATAGCTGAAAACCTTACAGATAAAGGGAGATATCGCTTTTTTAAACAGTTAGAATCATTAACTCCAGTAGTTTTGATACACTCTTTGGCAGATAAAATGGCTACCATGAAAATTAATCAACGAGTAGAAGAGATTGAACTATACAAAATTTTTATTGGAGATATGTTAAATATGTATTATAATTATAGAAATAAAACAGAAAATTTATTAATAAGTGGTAAAGAGATAAAAGAATATTTTAATATTACAGAAGGGCCTCAAATAGGTAAGTTGCTGGATAGATTAACTGAGGCTCAAGCAAGAGGTCAAGTAAAAAATAAGGAAGAGGCCTTTGACTTCCTTAAAAATATAAGTGATTAAGCAAGGCCATTACTATTCCCAGTGCTGTCCCTACCCAGACTTCAAATGGGGTATGTCCAATTAGTTCTTTCAAGTCCCTTATAATTATCTTTTTTTCTCGATTTTTATTGAGTTGTTTTAGCTCTAGATGTCTAATCATGTTATTTAAAACATTAGCCTGTTCGCCAACTGCTCTTCTGACTCCACCTGCATCATACATAATAATTAAAGAAAATACTGCAACAATTGCGAAAAGATTTGAACTAAAGCCGTAAATTAAACCAATTGATGTGCTTAATGTTGAAACAAAAGATGCATGAGAACTAGGCATCCCTCCTGAACCAATTATTCTAGTTATATCAAAGGGATATACTGTAAAGGTCTTTATAAATTGAGCGATAAAAAGTGATAATAGTGATATTTGTAATGTTCCCATATTAAACCCCCAAAAATAATGTATTGACTGATATATTTATATTTTATAAAATTATTTATTATTATTCAAGTATATCTTATTAGAATAGGAATAACAATTCTTTTTCTAATTCACCTTCTCAGTTTAAATTGTTATCTTGTGATTTGTATGGATATTTATTTTTGTGAATAAATTTATGTTAACCAGACTTTTATCACATTATTATCATGGGAAAATATGCATTTTTGAATATTAAAGGGAGTTGATAAAATGAATCCATATACGTATATCAATAGCTTCATAAAGTTTGGAACAAAAGGGGGTTATAAGCCTGGATTAAAAAGAATTAAGGCCTTACTTGAACCCTTGGGACATCCGGAAAATAAGCTTGACATAATACATGTAGCAGGTAGTAATGGTAAAGGTTCGACAATAGCTTATTTAAAAAGTATATATCAGGAAGCAGGATATAAAGTTGGTGTATATACATCACCACATTTAATAGATTTTAATGAGCGAATTGAAATAAATGGGGAGAAAATAACAAGTGAAGAGCTGAAAGATATTGTTAATCAAATTAAGCCTGTTGTAGAGAATATTAGTAAAAGTGGTTTGGGTGAGCCAAGTTTTTTTGAAATAGTCACAACACTGGCATTTTTGTTTTTTTGTCAACAGCAGGTAGATATCTTACTTTTAGAGGTAGGACTTGGTGGTAGACTTGATGCTACAAATGTGCTAAAATCCCCTTTAATTAGTGTTATTACTAGCATTAGTCTTGAACATACTACTATCTTAGGAAATACTGTTCAGGAAATTGCTAGAGAAAAATCTGGAATAATAAAGAAGGCTATTCCTGTAGTGGTTGGAGTAAGGGATCAAAATGCGTTAAAAGTTATTGAGACTATTGCAGCAGAAAAGGGTTCTGAATTTATTAATGTATTTGAATACTATGGTTATAAGATTAAAGATAGTTTACTTGAAGGACAGGTTTTTTCCTTGATTTGTCAGCAAGGAAAGTATAAAGTGGGATTAGTAAAAGGACTAGATGACAATGACGGAAAATATCCTGAAAATACTTCTATGGAGAATTATTTAAAGACAAACGAAGAGTTTGAAGTTAGTATGTTAGGGGAATATCAGATCAGAAATGCGATTTTAGCTATGACTATTGTTAAACAATTAAATTATAAATTTAAAATAAAGAAGAATATATTGAAAAATGGACTAATCAAAGCATTTATACCAGGAAGAATGGAAATAATAAGGCGAGAACCATTACTTATAGTAGATGGCGCTCATAATACTGATGGAATCAATATGTTTGTTTCCTTTATTCAAAAACTTAGAGAAAAGACTATTTCGAATAAAGGAAAACTTTATATAGTCTTAGCTTTATTGGGTGATAAAGATTTAGAAAGTATCTTAAGGGAAATTTCAAAATTGGATAATATCGAATTAGTTATCTCAGAAAATGAGAATGAAAGGGCCCTTTCGGTAAGCCTTTTAAAAAGTCAAGCAGATAATTTTGGTTTAGAAAGTATCGTATTAACTCCTTTATCATTAGCAGTAAAAAAATTAGTAAATAAGGCAGAAGTTGAGGATATAATATTTATTGTAGGATCATTGTATAATATTTCCCAGGTAAAGAAGGGACTTACTAATATTAATTAATATCATCTAAATACAACTTTCTCAAAAGACATTTAGTTTAAAGGGAGCATTTTTAAATAAATATTAATTATAAGTTAAAACTCTTTTAAAAGATAATCTAAAGGTATAAATTTACTTACTTTATCATAATAGTATTAAGAAGGGAGTGAATTTAATGGATCGAAGTAATAGTATGTCTTTAACGGTATTGGTAATAATATTGGCAATGTTGGGCTTATTGGTAGGCTATTTGCTTGGAAATTGGTTTATACAGTTAGTTACTGGTGAAAGCCCTGATATTTCCCGATTAGCAGATTCAGGTAATAAAGTTGTAGAAGAGGAGATTATCTTAGATGATAATGAGGCAGAGGAGAGTGCTTCAGAAAATTATATTTTGGATCCTAGTCCACCGAAAAAAGAAGCAAATAATACTAATGATTTAATGAGCAGTAATATACGGACCGAGGATCAGATAAGGAGCGAAGAAGTATTTGTAATTCAAGTTGGAGCCTTTAATAGTCTGCAAAATGCCAGACAACTTAGTGATAACTTAAAAGATAAAGGGTTTCAAGTTGTAATAGCTGATGAAAGCCTACCATATAAAGTACAGATAGGTGCTTTCCCAAATCGGGATAAGGCGGAAGAAATGGAAGAGAAGGTTAAAGACCTTGGCTATGATGCTTTTATAACCCACTAATTTTAGTGGGAATTTTTTTTGGTTGTTTTTGTCCCTTAGATGTATTATAATATGTTTAGTTGTTTTTTAAGTTAGTTTTCGACAAATGTAAATTATTTTTGCAAATATTATCATAAAGTGTTATGCTAGTTTGCGAGAATGTTTTACTTTTGAATATTTCAATTCACCTATGAGCCTATTATTTAAGCTGTTAGACTATATTTCCAGTAATAAAAACAGCTGAATCGTAGTGGTAAATGGGTAATTTTTTATTAAAGGGGTGAAAACAAATGTGTGCTTTAACTTTCAAACAGGGTATTCATCCAGATTACAATAAAAGTCTGAGTAGTGATAAACCCTTTAAAAAGGCAAAGAGACCTGATCTAGTTACAATTCCGATGCAGCAACATATAGGAGCTCCCTGTAAACCTTTGGTAAAAAAAGGTGATCATGTTGATATGGGTCAGAAGATAGGGGATAGCGATAGTTTTGTATCTGCTCCGATTCATGCTTCAATTTCAGGTAAGGTTAAAGAGATCAAAAAAGTATTAACACCTATAGGTAAACAAACTGATGCTATTGTTATTGAGGCTGATAAAGAAGATCAACTTGCTGAAGGTATTAGTTCTCCAGGTGAATTAGAAGATTTAAATTCTAAAGAAATTGTAAATATTGTCAAAGAGGCCGGTATTGTTGGTATGGGAGGGGCTATGTTCCCTACACATGTTAAACTGTCTATACCGGAAGGTAAAAAAGTAGAGTATTTAATTCTAAATGGTGCTGAATGTGAACCATATCTAACTGTTGACCATAGGATGATGCTGGAGCGAGCAGATGATATAGTATATGGTATGAAAGCACTTATGAAGGCTATTTC
>JBDNGI010000089.1:0-4819 GCA_041689345.1 Halanaerobiales bacterium | reverse complement strand
GGGGAAACCCCTGTAAATTCAGATTATTCATTAGAAGGTCAAAAATTAAGTTTTCAGGATTTTAATGGTCAAATCAGCTATGACTCCAGTAATGATATGATTTTTGCTGAGGAGATAGAATTTGAACTTAATCAAAATTTATTTAAACTTAACGGTCGTTTAGAAGCACTTCCTAATAATCAGTTTGATGTATTTGCTCACTTAAGAACAAATCAGTTGGACCTTACTAAATTTGATCTTTTGCCAGAGAAGCTAAATATAAAGGGCTTAATGGTAATGGACTATACTGTTGAGGGTTTACTTTCCAATCCTAATATGAATTTAGATCTTTCACTTTTAGATGGTGAAGTCAACAATTTAAAGATAGAGAATATGGTAAGTAGTCTACGTTATTATCAAGGTAACACTTATCTAGATCAGTTGAATTTTGTTCTTAACGAGACAAACCAGTTTACTATGAATGGGGTTTTAAACAGTAATAAGGAGTATAGTTTTGACCTTGAGGGTCGTGATTTAGAGTTTGATTTATTAAATCAATCTGACTATTTTCTTGAATCTTTTGGAGATGAATACTCAGATATCAGAGGTGGAGTAAACCTAACGGCAAATGTAACCGGTAAGGGCTTTGGGCTAGAAAATCTAAATACAGCCGGCCAAATTGAAATAATTGAACCAGCTATTTATTTATCTAATATTGACGAAGAGGAAAGGTCAATTGAAGGAGAGCTAATAAATATTGAACAAGAGGAAAGGTCGATAAAAAAAGAGGTAAAATTTTCTCGTATAAGCAGTGAATTTTATTTGTCAGAGGAGAGGTTATTTCTTCATCAAGGATTGCTTATGGCTGATTGGGGAGAGATTGCTATTTCTGGTGAAATAGGGTTTAATGATCAGGATTTAAATATCAAGATAGATAGTGATTATCTTAATATTGGGGAGTTACTTGCCTATATTGGGAATGAAAAATTAAGCCAGCTTGCTATTAATGATATAACTGGTGAGCTTAGCTTAGATGGAAATATTCAAGGTAAAATTAATTCACCACTTTTTACAGCTAAAATTTTCAGTAATGAGGGTTCACTTAATGGATATCGTTATAATGATTTTACTGCAGATCTTAATTATTATAATAAAGAGTTAGCTATTAATAATTTGAATCTAAACTATCAGCAGGCAGTAATTAGCGGAAAAGCTCTACTTGATTTAAGGAGTGATCAGCCTACCTTAAACGGAAATTTAACTACAGCTGGTTCTAGTTATGAGTTGATTAGTACTGTTTTAAAACAAGAAAATATTACAGGACAGACGTTTCCTTTTTATGGAAACGTTGATCTGATGCTCTCTTTTGAAGGGCCCCTTGCTAATCCTGCTATAGCCCTTCAAGCTAAATCAACTGATACTGATATTTTGTTTAATAATAATCAAATAGCGATAGATGTATTAGAGCTAGATATGAATGGAGGCACAGAGGGTTTTCATATCGATGAGCTGCGTATAACAAAGGGAGAAGCAAGCATAAAGGCTGATGGTATAGTTTCTCAAAAATTACTAGATTTAAAATATCAAGTTGATAACTTATCTTTACAATATATATTTGAGGAGATAAACAATATACAAGTCGATGGTCTTATGGAGCTAAATGGCAGCATAAGTGGGACTTTAGAGAGTCCTCTTGTAAATGGGGCAATAATTGTAAATAACATGGAATACAATCAGAAATCAATCGGAAGCCTTAATGGTGACCTGCTATATTCTGATGATCAACTTAAACTTGATAGTCTTAGCTGGAAAAATGAGCAGGGAGAGTATATAATAGATGGAGAGATAGATAATATATTGCTTCAACCTAATCTTAATCTTGCTTTAAGTACAAAAAAAGGCTATCTTCAAGACTTTGCATTTTTTAATGAAAAAATTGAAGGCTATGCTTTGTATAATTATAATATTATAGGAGAAGCGCTAGTTAAAGGTCCTATTAATGATATATATACAGGGTTGGATTTTAAGATGATTAATAGTAATAATCCTAGTGACATTATTCAGCTTGTTGGAAGTATTGGACAGCAGATAGATCTATCAATTCAAGGTAATGGTGTTACAATTGATAAGTTTTTGTCTAATTACACAGATACAAATATTGTTGGTGAAGCTGAATTTAACGGTGAAATTTCAGGTGAGTTTGATACTTTTGAACTACTCTTAGATACCAAAATGAGTAATGTGATTTTAGGAGAGGTTTTTGTTGAAGATGTCCATGGAAAGATAGAGATCAAAGAAGGTAATATTATAGCCTTTGACCAAGAAATGTTATTTTCTTCAAATAGCAGTTCGCATATTACAGGGTCTCTCCCTCTTAAAGAAGGTCTTGATGGCCTGAATCTTATTCTTGATTTGAAGGAGTTCCCACTACAATTGCTTTCAGTATATAGTAATCACTGGACTGATATATCAGGTATTATATCAGGGGATATAATGTTAAGCGGAGGCTTAAACAATCCTACTTTAGCTGGAGAATTGAATATTGACAATACAGGTTTTAACTTAGGACTAGCAGATAAATTTAGCAATATAACTGGAGAGGCAATATTAAATGGACAGCAAATTAAGCTAAAAGCTATTAGTGGTAAATATGGTAAAGGGGATTTTCTAATTACAGGTCTGCTAGAGCCCTTTGATGAAAATGAAAATATAGATCTTTTATTACAGGGTGAAAATTTACCTTTTGATTATGGATCATTTAAGGGACAATTTGATCCTGATCTGACAGTAACAGGGTCATTTAAAGAGCCATTTATAAAAGCAGAAATATTGACACATAATCTAGATGTTAGAATGCCCTTTGAATGGCCTGAGGCCACTACTGCTGGTAGTAACCTTAAGTTTGATTTCACTCTTCTACCGGGTAAGGATGTTTATCTACTGAATAAGAATATTAATATTTTAGTTCAAGATGGTAGTTTAAATATTAATAATATAGATAATCAGGTGGTTTTTAGTGGGGAGTTGACTAGTAGACAGGGAGTCTTTGACTTCTATAATAATAGGTTTATTATGGAAGAAGGTACTGCCCTTTTTGAAAGAAGTTTTGATGGCAATAATGCCTATATCCCGACAGTAGATGTAAGTGCCTGGACAAATATAGGAGGTACCAAGGTTG
The DNA here is from genome assembly GCA_041689345.1 of Halanaerobiales bacterium. Taxonomy (GTDB): domain Bacteria; phylum Bacillota; class Halanaerobiia; order Halanaerobiales; family DTU029; genus JBDNGI01. The sequence continues at coordinate 1,662 of JBDNGI010000089.1, read as the reverse complement.
AGGTAATGTTAACTGGTAAGGCTAATCAGATGGTTACAACTTTTAATTCATCCCCCCCTTTGAGTCGAGATGAAATACTGACATTATTAACTAGTCGGGGTGGTCTTGGAGATTTTACAGCTGGAGATATAGGGGATGCAGTCCAATCTGAATTATATAGAATGTTATTCAACCAACTACAGTTGGATTTTGTACAGGGTATACAGGATAAAATAAAAAATATTTTTGCCTTAGATAGACTGGAAGTAGATACCTATAATTTAGGCTGGAACGATCAACTATCAATATATGTAGGTAAATACCTTAATCAACGTTTATATCTAGAATATACTGACGTAATTGTCACAGGTAATGATGGCCTTTTATCTGATAACCAGGGTGAATTGTCACTGCAATATATTTTAAATGATAATGTTACTATTGAAAGCAGCTGGCAGGGAGAAGATAATTTTTCTATAAGTTTAGAGACAAACTTTAAATTTTAAGCCTTGATCTTATAATTAAAGTGTAAATTATTTATACTCAGCTATAGAGGGGATATTGAATATGGAGGTTTATTTGAAGGAAATTAGCAAATTGAATATTCTATCTCCAGATGAGGAGATGGAACTCTGGGATCAGTATAAAAAAAAGGGTAATATTGAATCACGTCAAAATTTAATTAAATCATATCAACCCCTGGTATTCAAATTAGCGAAACAGATTAACTCCGATCAAGGGATGATTATGGACCTTATTCAAGAAGGGAATATTGGTTTAATAGACGCAGTTGACTCTTTTGATCCGGAACGGGGTACTAAATTTACTACTTTTGCTTTATATCATATTCGGGGGAGAATCCTGGATTTCTTGGATCGGGGTGTAAGGCTACCTCTCTATGATGACGGAATCTCAGCAGAGTATTTAGAGGGAATTGTAGAAAATAAATTTGCTTTTGATAAGGTTAAAAACACTATAAAAGAACTGCCAATTAAAGAACAGAATATTATTGAAGGTATATATTTGGCTGACAAAAAGGCTGATTTATTGGCTGCAGAGATGGATATTAGTTTATCATATCTTTATAGACTTCAGAAAAAGGCTATTAAACGCCTAAGGGGTAAATTATCAAACTTTATGAAGAATTGGTATTAAGTATGAGGAAAAGGGTATAATATAGCCGAAAATATGGTATAATTTTTGATATAGGCGCTTAGTTGCTGAATTTGACTGAATATCAGAGGTCACTTTTCTAGACATATATCAGATATTATATATGAATGAAAAGTGATTTCTAAATTATCTAGGGGTGGTGATTTTTGGTGTGATTAAAAATCTTAAGCACATTTCATTTGCCCGTGATTGGTTAGACAGGGCTGAGGAAAAAATCAGGTGTGGTAGTTTTGTTGATGGCGAGGTTTACCTTTCTCTTGCTGAGTCTGAGGTAAGAAAAGCCTGGGAAGACAGCTATTCATCAAGAAACAAAAGGGAAAGTATTCCAGTCAAGAAATACCTTTCTTTAGCAATGGGAATTATACTTATTTTGGGATTTGTTCTTGTGGGTACAAATCATCTATATACACCGCAAGATGGGACAGATCAGTTAAAATTGAGTTTAACCGATGGATATAGAAATAGAGAGAGTATCTATAGTGGAGGCCAGGAAATTCGTTTGATAAATGT
>JBDNGI010000088.1:0-4097 GCA_041689345.1 Halanaerobiales bacterium | reverse complement strand
TACAATCGTAAACGGGTTAGGGGTTAATTTACCTTTCTCAACTTTAAGCTCTTCAGCCAAATTTACATCAGTCTGTAGATTTGGTGGACCAATAAAATCAATATTTCTATTTACTTGATTAGAATCTGTATTATCAGCCTCGACCTTAACAGTATAAGATGTTTCTACAGGTATATTATTTCCTGATGTTACAACATCCCAAACGATTTGGCTTGTTTTTCCTGGTTCGAGATTACCAATGTTTTTAACTGCATTTTCTACTCCTAATGATTGTGGTAACTGAATATTAATCTTAACATTCTTAGCTACAATTTCGGAGGTGTTTTCTACATATGCTACAATAGGAATTATTTTATCTGGTGTATCTAAAATTACTTCTGCAGGTGATGTAATACCTAATGATAAAAGTCCAGGTACAATGGTAATGCCCCCAAGACCATAATTAGTAATATAACTGCGACTTTCTCCTGCTGCTAATGTTTCTGGAACCCAGTATAAAGCAACAGCACTATCTATTTCATATTCACCCTTACGAGTGAAGTCTTCCCCTGGATTAAAATCAAAGTCCCATACTCCATCAGCCATACTACCCCAATCAGAAAATTTAACCTGATCAGGAGTGGTTACCCCAGGTCCTTTAAAGGTGCCTTGTGAAGTTACTGTCGGGTTGCTTAAGCTATCAAAAGCCTGCCAGAATTGAGGCAGCTGTTTATCATAGTAAATTTTATCATTTGTAACAGCATCACTTCCAATACGAAATGGAGCTCCATCATTTTGACCTAGCATAGTATCAAGTACTGTGCGCAAACCTATTTTTTGATCTTTTTGGCTAATGTTTTCTACAATATATTTTATTTGAACTGAATCATAAAGACCTGTAGTAGAACTTTTAACAATTTTTAATATTTGCTCTACAATTATATCATTATTAAATTTAGTTTTAGTTTTTATACTACCATCCTCTATATATGATTTTTGAACAATTTCACCATAATTACCAGTATTACCTGCACGTCTACCAGTTTGACCTCCAAATACATAGTGATTTCCATTTAGCCAGATAGTTGTATAAGATGTCCATGGTTTAGGTCTTCCGTATACAAGGGGCTTGTTTTCATCATTTGCTTGTAAAGGAGCACCACCGGTAGTTTCGATCGCAAATCTACCTAAAGCATTTTCATCTTGATTTACAACTATAACTATATAGTCATTACCAAGTCGTAAATTGTTATTATGATCAACTTCATCGAATAATTCAGCTGCAGTTAGTGTTGTTGTGCTCATAAATAAAAATACTAATATAAGTAACATAAGAACCCTTTTATACACAGAAATTCACCCCTATTTAAATACTAAGTTCCCCTGTGACACTCGTGTATTGTCCATACCATTTTCATTTAATGTAAACTCTACCACTATTATCATTGAATATGCTTGTTGATAAGATTTAAATTCCCAACCTCGTTCAATAGTTAATCTAGCAATTCTATCCATCTGCTTAACCCCAGATGTTTGTGTTACCACTGGAGGGCCTTCAAGTTCACCAGTAGAACTCACATTTACTTGTAAGTGTACCTCTCCTTGTGGGGCTTCCCCATATAAGTCTTTAGGATAGGAAGGCCTGGGATGTCCCAATAATAATTCTCCAGCAGATGGTGGCGGTGGAGGCGTTGCTTCTTCCACTACTTCCTCAGTATCTAACATATCTTCTGTTTTCTGTTCAGCGCCTCCTACGGCTTGACTACTTGAATTGTCATCTGTAGTCTGTGATGGCTTATTTTCACTATTTACCGTATCTTCATTATTGTTTTGATTAGAATTAGATGGAGATTCTTCCGTATCACTGTCATTTACTTCAACTTCAATATTACTATTTTCACTACTAATAATATCTTCAGCATTTTCTGAGTTTGTAGTATTCTGAACTATATCGTCTGTAGTATTATTTGCATCTATTTCAATTTTATCAATAGTTGTATTTTCTTCAATTATGTCATTATCTGTATTATCTTGAGTTTGAGCAGTTTCAGAATCAACCTGTTGATTATTATTCAATGAAGATGGTTCAGAAGTGTTCTCTGATTGAACAAGATCCTCGTTTTCTGGATCCTTGTTATCATCTTGAGCATCATTTACCTCAGGTTCTGGCTCAATGTTATTTATATCTGGTTCAGGTTGAGTATTGTCTGGCGCGGAATTGCTTATCTCTTTATTATCTATATTACTTTCTTCTTGAATATCCTCTGTCTGTTTCTCTATAATATCTTCTGCTTTTACTTCCTCATCTTTTACAACTTCTGTTTCTACAGTTGATACTGAGTCAGCTTGAGTATCATCTACATTGCTTGATTGAATATTTGTTTGAGAATTTGTTTGACTATCTTCAACCTTATATTCTACCATTTGCATAAAAGCAAACTCCTGTGTATCCCCACTATTACCCAACACACTAAGGTTTCCATAAGGAACTATTATAAATAATACTAAATGTATTATAATTGATATTGTTATAAAAAAATACAACCGGTCTGGATCTTTCTTATACCGCATAATAAACTACTCCTTTTTATCTGCAGCTAAAGCTAATTTATAAATTCCTGCCTGACGGAGATTGTCCATAACTGAAATAATATATTTGTATTGAACATCTTTATCAGCATTTATTATCGCAACAACTTGATTATTTTGTTGATAAGTATTTGAGGCAATTTCTAAAATCCTTGTTGTTGAAACTATGTCACCTTCATAATATAAAAGGCCCTCATTATCTACAGCTATAACTAAATTTTCGTTTTCTTGACTGGATACAGTTACAGCTTTTGGTAATTCCATATCAATACCTGTAGGTGATGTACGAAAAGTAGTAAATAACATAAAAAAGACTAATAAAACAAAAATAACATCAATCATCGGAATAATGTTAATAGTTGTTTTCTTACTAAGAGTAGTTTTGAACATCTTCGTCACCTCTGTTACCCACAACGTCCATTATATCTACCATACTTAGATTCATCTCATGGGCCTTTGAGGCAACAGTATTAGAAAAATAAGAATAAAATATAGTTGAAGGAATAGCTATAATAAGACCTAAAGCAGTACTAATTAATGCTGCAGCGATATTACCACTAATCTGTGTAGGATTTGCTACACCAGCAGCTGTACCTAAAATATTAAAACTACCTATAATACCAATAACTGTGCCTAAAAGACCCAATAAAGGAGTAATCATTGAGACAACATCTAATATAGAAAGGTGTTTTTCCATCTTCTTAATTTCATCTTCACCTACAGCCTGTAAAACCTCTCTTATCCTTGCAGGGTCTTCACTATGATGTGATAATGCAGTTGCTAACAATTTAGCATTAGGACCTTTTTCCCCTTTTAATTCATTCAAGGCCGTTAGAATATCATCTTGTTCAACTAACAACTCAATCTTCTTTATTAATCTAAAGCTACTATCACGATATTTCATAAAAAATAGTATTTTTTCTATAATTACAGCTAAACTGAAAATTGATGCTATTACTAAAGGGATAGACATTGGACCCCCCATAGTAATGAAATTCCATATTTTATTAATACCCAACTTATATCACTCCTTTATTTATACAAATCACTATATTATTTATTCGACATAAATAACAGTATTCCTGCTTTCTTTTTATGTTAATTTAGATAAAGAAGACACTATTCAGATGAAGTTTTTCCCCATCTATATCTTAGCGCACTTATTTCGAACTTGATAACACTTATCTCCATTTTTATAACACTGTTAAAGATAACTGTTAATAATAGAAACTTATTTCATTGCAAACAACAAACAGAGAACTCATTCAGCAAAGTTGAACATCGGGAAATCAGATGGAGACGCTACTCCACCTGATTGAGACCCCACTTCTAGAAGCCCTAAAGGATGACCTAAAGATCAGGTCCTGGGGGTCTTAATCCAAATAATATTACAATAAAAAAAGCCATACAAAAATGTATGGCAGAATTTACTTATTTAACAGTTATATTTTTGGCATCAGCCAGTATCTCATCTAATTCCTCAATACTTATCTCTACATTGTTTTCTTTAATTAAGGTTTTTATATTAT
>JBDNGI010000087.1:0-5038 GCA_041689345.1 Halanaerobiales bacterium | reverse complement strand
CGCTCTCTGTATAAAAATATGTCTTTAGGTTTTTTACTTCTAATAACTTTTCTTTAGCCAAGTCTATTCACCTACCTCTATAAATTAAACTTATCAACAGTTTGAATAGTTTATCCATAAGCCTACTTATATCACAAATACTATCAGTAATATTCAACTTCAAAACATCAGTAACACTTTTGGTGTATTTTAGTTACTATGTGGATCAATAGCATCTCTTATCCCATCACCAAAGAAATTAACTGATAATACAGTCAAAAATATGAAAAAGCCAGGTATCATTATCCAGGGATATTGGCCTATTGTCTGTAATTTACTCGCCTGCTACAGCAAAACCCCCCAGCTAACCATTGGCGTTTTAATACCCAGACCAAGAAAACTCAAAGAACTCTCAGCTATAATTAATCCCGGAATTGTCAATGTCATAACAACAATGATATGACTAAAACAATTTGGAATAACATGTTTTAAAACTATTATCAAATCTCGTTCACCCAACGCCTTAGCAGCAATAACAAAATCCTCTTCACGATAGCTTAAAACCAATGCCCTTACTTCACGAGCTAGATAGGTCCATTGTACTATGGACATAACTACAATAATACCTACTAATCTGTACATTACATGCCAGGTTGCTGGAATAGCGGCACTTAAAGCCATCATCAATGGCAGTGTTGGGAAAAGCTGGAAAATTTCAATTATTCTCTGTACAATAAGATCTACCTTACCTGAAAAATACCCTGAAATACCACCTACAATAGACCCCACAATACCAATAATTAAAGCACCGGCGATTGCAACAAAAAATGAAACTCTACTGCCAAAAATAATCCTGCTGAACAAATCCCGACCTAACTTATCTGTACCAAATAAATACATTGTACCAGGGTTTTTAACAGTAAAAAGATGAATATTACTTTTAAAGACTCCCCATAGTTTATAATCCCAACCCCTGGCAAAAAAACGTACAGGATACTTCTGGCTTGTATCTTCTACAAATTCCCTTCCCCAGGTTTCTTCATTAAATCCCATGGTCATTTTATAAAAGTGGGGCCTCAAAGAAAAGTTACCGTTTTCATCTATAAAGTGGATTTTTTGGGGAGGCATAAATGCTTCTTCATATGCTGGTTTAGTATAATCATAAGGACTAAAAAAAGGAGCAAAAAGACTAATCAAAATAAAGGCAAGGGCAACTACTCCTCCAACAACCCCAAACTTATGCTTTTTAAATCTTATCCATATCTTCTGTCTACGACTTAGTATTTTTACTTTTTTTTCTTTAGGTATATAAGTTACTTCCTGTTGTATATTTAACTCTTCTGTCGATCTATTGCTGGACATAATAATACACTCCTTCCTTACTCATAACGTATTCTAGGATCAACCCAGGCTAGAGTTATATCTGCTAATAAATTTCCAATAACTAAAATGACCGCAATCATCATTAAGAAACTCCCTGCCAGATACATATCCTGACTTTCAAGTGCTTTATAAAAAGCAGGCCCAGTAGTTGGGAGGTCAAGTACTATAGAAGTTATCATTTCCCCGGTAATCAAAAAGGGCAGTGCTGTTCCCATAGACATAATTAAAGGCTGTACTGCATTTTTTAAAGCATGCTTCAATATAATTACATTATCGTTAAGACCTTTGGCCCTTGCAGTTTGAATATACTGCTGTCCAAGAACATTTAATAGATTCCCCCGCATCACCCTCATATTCCTTGCAGTACCAGCAAATCCCACAATTACAACTGGTAACCAGAGGTGTTTTAAAAAATCTACAAATTTAGCGATACTCCAGGGAGCAAATACAAACTCCTGTGAAAACAAGCCACCTACACTCCAGCCTAGCTTAAATGACATAATATATAAAAATAATAGCGCTAAAAAGAAAGCTGGTATTGATACTCCTAAGAAAGCAAAAACAGTGAATATGTTATCACCAATTGTATATTTATTTTTTGAAGAGTAAATACCTATTGCAACACCAACTACAACAGAAATAAAGTGAGATAGACCTGCAATTAACAATGTATAACCCAACCGTGACCATATTACCTCACTAACAGGCTTTGAATAATAAAAAGAATAACCGAAATCGCCCTCCACCAGTATATTTCTCATCCACCCATAATACTGAACAAAAAAGGGTTCCCCCAGACCATATTTTTCTGTTAACATTTCAGCCATCTCCTTGGCATCATTCAGACTCATACCGGCAGAATTTACTAACTGGTTTTGATAGGTTGTAAGATAATCCCCAGGTGGTAGTTGAAGTACAAAAAAAGCAATTAAACTAACAGCAAGTAATAAAGGTATAGAAAAAAGCAACCTTCTGATAATATAATTTATCAATTTTTAACCCCCTAACATAATACACTCCTAATATTTTAAAGAGAAAGGTAGAACATAAATATCCTTACATTCTACCTTCCACTTCTTACTTAAAAATAGTTTATTTATTCCAGGACCTTACTTTATAGTCAGCTTCTGTAGGAATTAAATCCTGAAAACTGGTCTCAAATTGTTCTTCTTCTTCCACATACAGAATTTGTCCAGGAATACTATTAATAGACCAATTATACATATAAGGAGGAAGATCAGGCTGCCAGTTGCGAATCCTCTTATGGAGACCTGTTCCCCTTCTTACTTCATAAACACCAAGTTGGTAAATATTTTCGGTAGAGAGTTCTAGTATATCTTCATATAATGCCTTACGCTTAGTAGCATCAGTAATAAACCTAGACTCCAGCATTTTTTCTTTGATTTCTTCTTCAAATAGAAGTAAATCTCTTTCTCCACCTGCGGCAGCAGTATGCCAGATAGGTGTTCTATCATCTACTGGACCAAATTGATCCATCTGCCAAAATGGTTGTGCTGAGTCAAGACGGGTGAAGTACATATCAAAGTCTCCGGCTTCTGTCAATGTTGTTGTGGTCTGACCGACTGTTGGTCTAATAACCAGTTTTATTCCAGCCTCTCTAAACATTGATACAAGTGCTTCACCAGCATCTACTGCAGCAGCTTGGTCCTGACCTATTAGCATCTCTATTACAAGTTCTTCTCCTGCTATCTTACTGTTTTTTGACCAGTTTAGAATTCCATCTCCATTTGTATCTTCAAATCCTAACTCCTTCAGTAGTCCTTTTGTAGCGACTAGATCATATTTGTATTTTACAACCCTGTCTTCATTATAGTAACCTGAACCAGAAGGATAACCCCCATACCAAGGTTGTGTTAGTGGACCAGGGAATGCCACATTAGCTATCGCCTGTCTATCAATTGCATGAGATAGGGCTTGACGGAATTCTTTCATTCTAAACAATTCACGTAATTCAGCATCTCTATCATCATTAATACTCTTATACTTAGATAAGTTCATCATAATACGATACCCAATACCAAATGGCCCAAATTTAACTACTGCAGGGGCATCTTCTCCCTGAGTGGCCTGCCTTACAAGGGAGAATGTTTGGGGATTTTCCAGGTTAGTTCTATCAGCCTTACCTGAAATAAGGTTCATTGTCCTAATTTCACCTGACTGTACCTCATTAAATACTACTTCATCGATATATGGTAATTGATTTCCCTGTTCATCAACCTGCCAGTAATAAGGATTTCTTACCATAACCAGCTGCTGTCCTGGAGCATACTCAACAGGAACCCATGGTCCCATTACTACTGCTGGCAAATCATCTGGTGGTGTAGCATTTATAAAGTCATCATATGTTGCATCGGCATTATAATCTGGGTGAAAGTTTTTGTATACATGTTTAGGTGATACACCAAACTGTAAATAACCCATATTAGCAAATACACTTACTGGGAAGGCTTCTCAAAATGCCATACTACAGTATATTCATCTATTTTTTCCAACTCTGTCTGTTTGTCTCCAAATACCCATCTACTTGAGCTACCCCAGGTAGGGATATTAGGATTCAAAATAAGGTCTTTATAAGTGAAAAGAACGTCATCAGCTGTAAATGGTGCTCCGTCTGACCATTTAGCACCTTTCATTAAATTCATAGTTAAGGTTTTACCATCTTCAGACCATTCCCAATCAGTTGCCAGGTTTGGTAGAGGATTTGGTTCTTTTAACATCCACATAGGCCCTAGGACTACAAGTGATTCCTGAACCATCTGATTTATACCAAACCAACCTTGAGTCTTTTGAGCACCCCAGTTCCAACTTGCTACAGGAACAGCAAAGGTATCTCTCCAGACACCACCATATACACCAATACCATCAGCCATAATATTTGACTTAACTACCCTTGGTACATCAGGTAAACGATCTTCTACAGGTGCAAGTTTGCCTGTTTCAACCAACTTAGCTAATTCTGGTGCTTGATTATAAGAAGATAGATTCTCTTCAACCCACATTTCATTTTTTTCAAATTGATTGGCAAATTCCTTCTCTGCTGCAAAAGCAAGTGACCCAACTAAAAAAACTGCAACTATTGTCAAAATAAATAATTTACTTTTTGTCATGATAATCCCCCTTAGTTTTTTTATAATTGTCTTACCACTTTTTACCTCCTTTTTTTATATTTTTAAACACTCTTATAGTCTTATAGTCTTATAAAAAATTAAAAGACAGTATGAAAAATATCTTCTATTAATCTATAATATTCTACAAACATATAAATATCCCTTCTTTTTTCATGAAATTATTTTATTTTTTTTCATGATTATTTACTTTAGGTGATAATAAACCAATAAAAAAGCATCTTATGGAATTTTATTCCACAAGATGCTTCATATACAGCAAATTCTATGATTAGCCAAATAATTATAAAATATTTATAACATTACCGAGATTTTATTTACTTCTGCTCTCTAATTCCTCCAATATGTCTGTTAGAGGTATCTCATAAAGATTCATTAAAACCATCAAATGATAGATAAGGTCTCCTATTTCATAGACCATCTCTTCCTTAGAACCATTTTTAGCCCCAATAATAACCTCTGCTGCTTCTTCACCTACCTTTTTACAGATCTTATCTACACCTTTATCAAAGAGATAATTAGTATAGGAT
>JBDNGI010000086.1:0-3556 GCA_041689345.1 Halanaerobiales bacterium | reverse complement strand
TAATCCGAAAATTATATGGTTTGAAGTAAAATATTATTCCGATTTTTATAGATTGTTTTTTTGATATACTTTTATACTTTCTTGAAAATCGGAATAATAAATTTGTCGGGATAAACTAAATTATTCCGACATCGGAATAATATATGAACCAGAGGTGGCATTTAGTCATGACGACCCGCCGATAAAACGGGGAAGTCCAAGGCTGAGGTAGGGCGCTCTATTGCAGAGTGATGACGGGTAGCGCTGGTTAACCCGTGCAACCGGAAGTGTCTATGTCAGATGGATAGGTGTGATTAGGGTCGGAATGGTTGTAAGGATCTTGTAATTAACCGCGGGATATTCTGGTGAGTTTCACATTGAAACTGATGGGAATAAACTGAAGTATAACTCCTAATGGGGGAAATCGAGAGTGATGCTACATCAGAGGTCAGATGGTATCATAGTAGTGTTGATAGTTGGCCCAATGACCACAGGGTAACTTGTGTGAGGATAAAGCTAGCTGGAGCGAAGGGTACTAATGCTATACCCGAAGTTGGAAGCAAAGCAAGAGTGGTATTTTGATTCTAGCGGTTTAAACGCTGGTTTAGCCAGTGGGCTTAATGAAGTACATGGACAGGAAAACAAACCTAGCGATGGGATAGTTAAGATAACTGTGACCTGAGTAGTGATATACGAGGAGGCGCGATTGGCTAAAGGCCTAGAAACGTGTCTGGTAATATCATGAAGTACAGGGTTAGGATATTGAACTGTGGAGTGAAAGGCTGGTAAGTCGTGAGGAAGAACAGGTGAGAAAGTGAGAAGTAAGAGAATGTATTATACTCTTAGAGATAAGATTGTAACTAAGAAGAATATGCACAAGGCAGCTATGAGAGTGGTAGCGAATGATGGAAGTGCCGGAGTAGATGATATAGGGATAGAAGAATTTAATAAGAACTATAAAGTATATATGCGGGAATTATATAGGGAAATGAAAGGAGGAAGATATGAACCATCACCGGTACTGAGAGTATTCATAGAAAAAGATGACGGTCGTTTGAGACCGTTGGGAATACCCACAGTAAAAGATAGAGTAGCTCAAACTACTCTTAAGCGAATCCTGGAACCGATATTCGAGAAAGTTTTCTGTGACTGTTCTTTTGGTTTTCGTCCAGGGAGGTCACAGATAGATGCTCTAAACAAGATAGAAGAATATAGAGAACAGGGATATACGTGGGTAGTGGATGCGGATATCAAAAGCTATTTTGATAATATAAATCATGACCTTCTGCTGGAATTTATCAAAGAGAGGATAACAGATGGTTGGGTGTTGGATACGATTGAGTCATGGCTGACAGCTGGAGTTGTGACTGATGGCGAATTTAAATCTACGAACATAGGTACTCCTCAAGAAACGATATACACAGTACTAATTTATTCTCCATATAAGCTATATCTCCATTATTATCCAATATTTACCTTCATCAATTTGATAAAGAAATGACAGAGATAGGATATAAAGTTGTAAGGTTTGCTGATGACTTTGTTGTTCTTTCAAAATCAAGAAGGAAGGCAGAAAGGGCACTTGAAGTAGTTGAGGAATTAACTGGAAGACTCAAATTAGAATTGCATCCTGAAAAGACGGTTATAACCAACTTTGGAGATGGATTTATATTTCTAGGATTTGAATTTATAGCCTGGAGATACAAACGTTCTAAAAAGAAGAGGATTGAGGGATTCAAGAAGGATATAAGAGAATTTACTAGGCGTCAACAGCCTGTTAATGTTAAATTCATTATTCATAAGGTGAATGAGAAAATTCAGGGCTGGGGAGATTATTTTGGCCATGGAAATGTAAAAACTCTCTTCAAAAGGTTGGATGCATGGGTAAGGATGCGTATTCGATCATTTATGGAAAAGAAGAAGTCAGATAATCAAAATTATAGAATCCCTACTTCTGAATTACAGAAGCAGGGACTCAAATCACTACTTACCACATTGTCCTGAAAGGAGTAAAATTTACATCTGTGGTGACACAGAGACGCTGACTTACTCCTTGAGATGGGGCAACGGGAGCAGAGAGCTGTATACGGTAATGCCGTACGTGCAGTTCGGCGAGAGGTCCCAGTCGTAAAAGACTGGTCCTACTCTATTTTTAGTGTAAAATAAATTTGTTTAAGGGTATTGTGCTTGAGCATCCCCCCATTATATATACTTTAAATATAGAAAAAAGGGGGAATTAAAATGACTACTAAAATAACAGTTACAAGTAAAAGAAGAATAAATCGGGAGCAGATAAATCTATTTTTATTTCTATCAGGAAAATTTATCTCAGTATTTGGTTCAGCAATTTATGCTTTTGCAGTAGGCCTGTATTTATTGAAAACAACAGGCTCTGGCCTTACTTTTGCAACTAATATAGTTCTTTATACATTGCCAATGGTTTTGCTTAATCCCTTTGCCGGGGTTATTGCCGATAGGATTAATAAGAAGATAGTAGTTGTAGGGGCTGATTTTGTTAATGGTATTTTTCTGTTACTGGTCTATTTATTAATAGGTAGAAATGGTTTAAGTATTAATTTAGTATATACTAGTACATTTATAATTACTGTTTTGACTATATTTTTTGATATAGCTATAGAGGCAGCTAAGCCCAATCTGGTTAGTACGGAAAAATTAGTAAGTATTAATTCATTGGCCAGGGTAATAGAATCAAGTTCTTATGTGGCCGGTCCTATGGTTGGTGGATTAATCTATGCCTTTATAGATATGAGATTGTTTATTTTAATAAACGGGATTTCATTTATACTGGCAGCAGTACTGGAGATCTTTATTGATTACAATTATAATAAAAAGGTGGAAAAGGGTGAAGCTAATAAGGATGCCTTAAATACAAATGATGACTTAAAAGCAGATCTGGACGATATAAAACCAGTCTTAGTGAAGAATAAAGATAAAGATGATGTCTTAAAATCGAGTGATGATAGAAAGTCAGCCTTAAAAAAGAATATATGGCTTGAAATGAAAGAAGGATATCAATATATTTTTTCAAGGCAGCATATGTAGGCATTACTATATATTTTTACTTCCCTAAATTTTATCTTTAGTTTTTCAATCACTGTTCCATTGCCCTATTTATTAAATACTACCTGGAAAGTTGAATCATCAATATATGGTATTATACAGGGTGGATTTTCGGTAGGTATGATAATTGGCGCCTTATTAGTAGAAAGGCTGATGGAAAGGGTTAGTTATAGTAAGTTATTAAAAAGAATTAATTACTCAGCAGCATTTGGGGTTTTAGCATTTGCACTACCATTAATTATTTTTTCTAGTGCACCTAAGCAAATTTTTATGATCTTGTATTTATTATACTATATTGTACCTACTCAGGTATAACATAAAATATTTTTTCAAAAATTTCTGGACTTATCCCCTGGTTTATGTTATTGATAAATGGCTCTTTCTCAAATGCGATGCTTAGCACCAAAAACTAATATTTATATTCTTCGAAATCCTTGGTATGACTGTATTGTGTTTTTTATACTTTGTTCTAATCATTCTTTTTGAGAAAGAGCCT
>JBDNGI010000085.1:0-3667 GCA_041689345.1 Halanaerobiales bacterium | reverse complement strand
GTGATAGTTTTTAAAACAGTTCCTGAATGCCCAATTCTGGGATGTTCTCCACTTTCTTTAAAGCCTTTTCGAATCTGATAGAGTATGAGAGCTCGTATCATCAATGATACACCTATTAGCATCATCATAGCTTCAATTCTGTTATAAGCCACGAAATTCACCAGTAAATCATATACTTTAGGACTAGCTTTTCACCAATGAAGTAATTTAACATAAATTTCCTTATGCGCTAAAAATATATCAGAGACTTCCAAAAAGGTTGTCTCTGATATCTAATGGATTTTATCTCTAAACCCATTGAAAATATCATAATACAAGTTAATATAAATTACAACCATTTTGAAGAAGAATATGAAAATTTTTTAGTTTACCTGGATACAGATGACCTTCGTAAAGAAGCAAATATACCAGAAACTGATCATCTCAAGAAAAACGGAACCTTTGAAAGAGGCATATATTACTTACATAACGGCAATCTTAAATACACCAGGATTAAAATTCAAAAACTACAATGGACAACCATCGTTGATGGGAAAGAAACAAGAATATATATCAGTGTTTTTCCTTCTTTTATCATCAAGTATAACAAAGTCTCTGCCGATTCAATTGAGTATATCAGTAATAATTGTAGAAAGGGTGAGGATATCTTTACAGTCAACAATGATCCAGTATGTATTCTTTCATCAGAAGATCTTCTTCATAAAGCCTGTCAGAAAGTTAATGAAGCCTGTATTCAGAGAAACTACGCTAGCATCTTAAATACTCGCTATACTGAAATTTATGAAATCCCAATTAGATTAGCATTTTTAAACACGATCTTTAAATTTCTCAGATAGGATTATCTTAAGATTTCTCTACTAACCGCCTTCCACAAATACCCTTATTTGTTCTTTTCAACAAAGTATTTCCACATTCAAGTAGATTGTTTGACTTTTTTATTGATATTTTAGTCCTCATATTCTTTCTTCGCTCAACCTCCTTCAGTAAATATACTCCTTTTTATTAGCAACAAAACATATATTTTAATCCCCGTTCACTTCCGATATGATGATATTATCAAAAATTATTGGAGGTGATTTATTTGTTTAATAATCAAATTAAAAAAGAAGATGCAGTAGCTTTTTTCCGTTTCGGTGTCATTTCCCCAATGCTTAATGCACCTAAAGGTCGTATTAATGCTACTGCTAGAAAGCTTGCCAAAACAGAATTTAATGATGTTGTTAATCAGAAAATGGTTACCTTTCATTACAGGACTATCTATACCTACTATATGAACTACAAAAAACACGGTTTTGAGGGTCTAAGGCCTAAAAGGTACAAAAACAAAGGGACTCATCCGTCTGTCCCAGATGAATATATTAAGTCTATACTTAAGTTAAAAGAAGAGCTGCCTTCTCGTTCTGCTAAAAAGATTATTACAATGTTAGAGTTAGCCGGTAAAGTTGAGAAAGACTCACTTCATGTGAGAACTGTTAACCGCATCCTGAAACATTACGGATATACCGCTAAAGATCTTAAGAACAGTAGTAGAGTTTATGAAAAACATGAGAAAAATCGGATTAATGCCATGTGGCAGTCAGATTTAATGTCAGCCTTTTATCTTCCTGATGAAAATGGAAAGCAACGAATGTGTTACCTTATCGGTTATATTGATGACCACAGCCGCCGAATTACCCATGCTCAGTTCTATTTTGATTCTACCTTAAGTCGACTGGAAGACTGCTTGAAAAAGGCTGTCATTAAGTTTGCTGCCCCGGATACTCTTTATGTAGACTATACCGAAAAAAACATTATGCCGAAAAACAAATTGGAAACGCTTATTTGCAGGTGATGTCAACATATTTTTTCGGCATAGTATTTTGCTGTTAGTCAAGGCTATAAAGTATGTCCCTAATATCTTTGTTTTTCCAAATAGGATTTTCTGCCACTGCTTCAGAACTTGTTTTCTTCATGGCTTCATGAATCATATCTATCGTTGCAAAAGCATAGAAGTTTGATGTGGTTGATAGATTTTCATGTCCAAGCATTTCCTTTATGATAGTAAGAGGCATTCCTTGCTGGTATAAATTCATTGCCCTTGTTTTCCTAATCAAATGACAATGAACATGCTGCGGGATTTGAGGGCAAATAACCCTTGCCTGATTAGCATAATTGCCAAGAAGTAAATTCAACGAATCAGTAGATAATGCATGAGGTTTACCATCTCTTATCGAATAGAATAACGGTTCTTTATAATCGGCACTCGGATGTGGATGAAACTCCTGAAGATAGTGGTTAATGTGTGCAATAGTTTTTTCCGTCAAAGGTACATTACGGCTTTTGTTGCCTTTGCCGACCAGGGTGACAAAGGGAGATTTGACATTGATAATGTGCAAGTCGCGCAAGGTAATATCTACAAGTTCCTGGGCTCTGGCAGCTGTATCATACAAAACTATGACCATCATACGATTTCGTCTTCCTTTTACTGTATTAGTTTTTGGGGTTTTCAGTAGGGTCTCAATTGCTTCATTGGTCATATATATAACTGATTTTTTGTGTGCCTTCATTCCACGGATACTGTATACATCATTATAAATAGTAACAAGAGTAATGTCTTCATCTGCACAATATTCCATAAACGATTTAAGAGCAGTCAAACGAAGGTTACATGTTTTAACCGCCAAATTTTGTACTTCATTCATCCAGACGAGGTAGTTTTTGATATTTTTCCTACTCAGACAGTCAAACGTAATATTTTGACGCTCAATTCCCATTTGATTTTTTAAATAGTCAATATAGTATGTCATTGATTGTTTATACGAATCGATGGTATTTTTACTCAAATTTTTTACCTTTGGAAGGTATACATGAGAAAGCTTCGGGCATAAACCCAAAAATTAGAATCACTTCGGTTTTTATTCTTCATCGCCATATCCCACCTCTGGGATAAACCCTTCAAGCGATTTTGTTTTCTCAGAAAGTTGAAAAAAAATCGGGCACAAGATGAAGATAGTAAAAGGTGCTTTTTAAAGAAGAATGCCCCATGTATCGCATCAGATAAGGAAGCATGGTATTTACATCAGTTCCTTCTTCAATCCATCTGTTAAGATTTGCAAAAGCAAAATGATGACGAAAATCATATGCCCTTGCCTTAGAACCAGATTTATTACCAAGACCAGCAACTTTCCAGATTTTATTGAAATTCCTTCCTATAGACTGACGCTGGCAACAGTTATTTGATTTTACCGGAAAAAAATATGTTCTATCTGGATATATCTCGTTTATTATGTCGTCATATTTCATATACAATATTCTAAGGTCTTCTGGAAAGAATATTCTACGATCTTTTAATCCTTTTGAGTTAAATATATCAATATAGCTAGCGTGCAGGTTCACATTTTCCCGCATAAGCAGCCGGGCCTCACATGTTCTTACCCCACAACAGTAAAGCAATCTGTAGAGCATTGGGAGAACAAGATGGCGTACAAGATTTTCTTTTCTTGGGTGCAGTGTATCGCAGACATAAAAAAAACTTATAATTTCATTACTATATAAATTATACTTAAGTTTTTCACTTTTATAATTTCAAACAAAGACGATCAATTATTTCCATTTTATTTAAATTTATATCATTAATAAATGCTTTTACATTAGCTCGAATTTCATCTACATTTTTATAAAACACATT
>JBDNGI010000084.1:0-2621 GCA_041689345.1 Halanaerobiales bacterium | reverse complement strand
CAGCGGCTGCACCAGACGCATTATATGTTGTACTAAGTGTCTTAACCCATAACTTTACCATAATGACCCCCTCCACCATCTTCAATTTCTATCTTTCCCGAACGAGCCTTAATAATTCTATCAGCAATCTTATCATTAACCACCTTTACTAAATCCTCTTTTATTGTTCGATGAATTACATTCATTTCTGTTCCAAAGGCCTGTATTAATTTCTGATATGTCTTGCTACCAATACCAGGAATATCACGCAATGGTATCTGGTGTATATAAACCCCACGGTGTTCAGGAGTAATAGTGCAACCCTCTTTACTTATCTGCAGAATACGGTCTTTTACTCCCACTACTATATTTTTTTCTCCACATTGGGGACATTGTAACACTATTTCCTTAAGGGGAAAATTCCTATTACATTCAGGACAAAATGATCTATGATATTTTCCTAACCTAGGATCTAAGCCATAATTACTTACAACCTTTCTGCCTTCTACTCGCTTTAGTACAAGCAAAAATTCTTGATAATTTAATTCTTTCATTCTGATTAAATTATACTCTCGAGCAATCTTTATAAGGGAATGTGCATCGGAATTACTTATAAAGGTTTTTCCTTTTAACTCAGATAAATATTCAGCTAAATAACTATCTGCACTTAAGCCTAACTCTACCGCCAAAATTCTATCCCATTCATCATCTGTAAATACCTGCTGGTATGTTTCAAAAGAACGCCCATAAAAACTTTTATATGGTGTAAATAGATGTGCAGGTATTAATATACCCCCATGATATTCAACTATTTTTAGTATTTCCTTAGCACCTAAACCTGTAGATTGTGAACTAAGATTTATGTTAGTAATATATTGTTTCATCGTTGAACTATATTCTTTTATATTTCTTAAGTAAGGAAAATATGCAAGATAATGAGCTTGACCCCCATTTTTCTCTCTACTTTCAATCTCAGAACCCAGTATAATTACTAATTTACCATACTTAATGCCCCCATCTTCAAGTTCTTCCATCACGCCGTTTCTTAGCAATTTATCTATATCTTCTATAACTACTGGTGAAGCACAATCAATTATTCCAACCATATCTAATCCTTTATTATTAAGAGATTCTTTTAATATATTGGCGAAATTTAGTTTTTTAGATGCAGTAATTTTTACTGACTGTCCCTTCTCCCCAGCACCGATATGAATATGTAGATCCACAAAAAAATCCTTAAGCATTAAAATCCCCTGCCAGATAATACAATAGACCAACAATAGTTTTACTATCTTTGATTTTCCCTGTATTAATCATTTTTATTATTTCCTTCTTCTCTATCATATGATTTATAATAATCTCATCTTCATCAGGATCAACACCAACCTCCTCCAGATTACCTGCTCCATATAGATGGATTGATTCATCACTATAGCCAGGTGAAGTATAAAAAGAAAACAGGAATTTTATTCTACCAGCCTTATAACCAGTTTCTTCAATTAGTTCACGTTTCGCACATTCTAAAGGATCTTCATCTTTTTCTAATTTACCAGCTGGCAATTCCAATAAGTTCCCTTCTATTGGTTTACGAAACTGCTCAACTAATAAAATTTTATTATTATCTGCTATTGCAATAATACATACTCCCCCGGGATGTTCTACAATCTCTCGACCTGCTTTATTTCCATTAGGAACTAGAACCTGATCTACTCTCACATTAATAATTTTGCCACTAAATACTTCTTCTGAATTAATAGTTTTCTCCTGCTGATCCATAAGAAACCCCTTTCAAACACTTATAACTTATATACAGCCAGACCTGCTGTTATAAAAAATAAAGGATCATCCTTCAAAGCTCGACCCATGCTATTAAAGGTAAATTTTGACTTCTCGAGAATTGTTTTTACACGATCTATGGAATAAAAATCTAATTTATGTCTAGAAAATAAATTATTCTTATTTATTTGATTTTGTAAATAATCAATATTGGGTAATGCTAGTTCAATAGGATCAGTTATTAATTCAGTCAATAGCGTTATGCTGTGATGACTAATCCCCAAATGCCTCTTTCTTGTATCTGCAAAACTAACCCTTGGAACTATAATAGACTTACCTTTTAATATTCTTACTGCCTTCTCTATAAAGGCATTCTCAACCCCACTAAAGCCGTATTTTGTAGAAGTTCCAACAATACCAGGACCCATACCAACAATGATTAAATCTGCGTCTATAACTTCACATGCTACTGCCAATGCCGAAAAAATATTAACAGTTTCATAATCCCCTCCAAAGGAATTTCCATAGGTAATCGTATTATCTATATACCCCTCAGAAATAAGATCCCTAACAAGATCACTAAAATCAAGGGCCAGACTCCCTCCTTCACTCATTATATAGGCTATTTTTTTTTCTGGAAATAAATTTTTATAGGTAATTGATAGAGGAGCCAACAAGCTGTGTAAGGGAATAATTATGACAGGAAGTCCACTTAAAGATTCAAAATTATTAATAGATTCATGATAAGGACTCAGCTGTTCTTCAGCACAAAAAGTTTTAATTTGAAAAGGAGTATATCTCATCTTCATTATATGACCATTATAGTGGGAATTATAACTATCATTATCGATTTTATTTAGTTTGTT
>JBDNGI010000083.1:0-6461 GCA_041689345.1 Halanaerobiales bacterium | reverse complement strand
TTGCAGACATATATCAGCCAATCTACTTAATTCACTTTTACTGAAGACCCTACCTATAGGATTATGGGGACTACATAAAATCAATATATTAGAAGGATCGTTATTATTCTTATTAAATTTATTATTATCATTATTAATAGTATTATCCTGATTTATATAGTTAGGTTTTCCATTATTACTTTCCATTGTATTTCTTAGTTTTTCCTCCAGATCATTAAAGTCTATCTTATATTTATATTGACTCTGATCATAGCTAAGTTGATTTTCTATAAGATTAGCCCCACTCTTTTTTACTGCTGAGAAGAATGGATAATAAACCGGGGGCTGTAATACTACATTCCCCCCTGAACCAGTAAAGGCTTTTAAAGCAACATTGATAGCTGGCACTACTCCAGATATGTAAACTAACCACTCAGCTTTAATGTTCCAACCATAGCGTCTCTTAACCCATTTTACTAGAACTGTATTCAATTCCTCTCCTGGTTCAAGATAACCAAACACCCCATGTTCTACCCTTTCTTTAATAGCGTCAATTACTACCTGAGGAGCCGCCCAATCTGAATCTGCAACCCACATAGGGAGCAGGTCATCACTACCAAAAACCCTCTTACAACTATCCCACTTCAATGAATTTGTATTCCTTCTATCAATTATCTTATCAAATTTATTCTCCATATTAATCTAGATTCCCCCCCTTTCATTCTCTATTAAAAATGAAGTTTATCCGAACAATTTGTATAACTTCTAATTCTTATTCTTAATTATACATTATCTATGACTAAAATTCCAAAAAAAACAAATTCTATTAGACTAATATATTAACTAAATATCTCGACTATATTGACTGAATTAGCAATTATTGTATTTTTTATTATATCTTTTCTACATCTAGTTCAATAGCAGAAACAGATGCTGCTGGCCTTTCTTCATCTGCATAAGTCGAGAATATTTTTATTTAACTAAAGGCATCTCAGTCAATGGAATGAAATTACTGATGTATCCAAATATCAGGACTAAATACAGCAGGTAGCGCGTTATGAGTTATTCTCCCAAATCTATAACCCATTTTGCCTTACCATATAATTAGAGCAGAGAAATTAATCCCCCTGCTCTTTAGATAAAGTTATTACTTTTTAAAAATATCATACCCTCTTTCAGAGCATGAGCGCAATCCTATGGATATAAGCAATATCATTATGTATCTCTGGACAATCCAATCTACTTTTTTTTCGTGGCCCTTCTAACCATCCATTCAAACACATTAAACAATACTAAAAAAACCAGTCCACGGCTTATAGATGTGAAAAAATCATAATTATTGCCTATAAGAAAATCTACTAATAAATAAAGGGATAGTCCACTAATATTTGAAATAATCTTTTTCTTCATATATTCCTCCTCTACCATCTACATAGTTATTTAAATACACAATTTAGCCCACTCTTTATCGAATATACTTACTAAAATCTATATCAATTATACAACACTTATAAGTAAAATATCAAATTAATGTATTCTATAAATACTTTTACAAATGTATAGGACAGCAACTATAATAAACTTTCTTAATTTCAATTCTTTACTCTGCTTGTCAAGCAGAGTAATTCACTGGTTCTACCTTCTTAAGCAATCTGTAACCATAGACGGTATCAAGCAATTTAATGATACCAGCTATTAGAAACATAATCTGATATCCGGTTATTTCAATGGCTCCTAGATAAATTATAATTTTTAAATAAACCAACAACAACTGCCGTGATTATGGTGCAAAAAAAGAAAACAGTCCTAACATCAATGTATTTAGCGCAAAATAAACTAAGCGATTGTCAGGATCACTTAGACTTATGTTTAAATTAAAGACAACTATGTTCATACTCATTAAAAATACACCTTGAAACAAGATAACAACTTAAGAAAGGCAGTACTGGGCCCTGTAAAAAACCATAATACACTGGCTAAACAAGCCCCTAGACCAGTAATCAACAATATATTCTTCCAACCTTTTTTATCACCTAAGCTACCCCAGGGTCTAGCTATAAACAATTTTATAAAAGCAACAATACTGGTAACAATTGCAATATAAGAATAATTTAAATTAAGATATCTAACAGCGTGAACCTCTCCATCTAAATCAAAGACAAGATTTAGATGGAGCTTCTCTTACTTCATACATCCTAAAAAAGCAATGCACTACTAGAGAGATTTACAAGATGTTTGATGTTTAAGTCTCCTCCTAGAGTAGGATTTACACCTACTGTTTCCTGTATTTACGAGGCACACATTAAAAAGAGCAGTGGTATAATACCACTGCTCTTAACATCTTTCTATTTATATATCTATTTGTTTCTTTTAAACTAAACTACTCA
Organism: Halanaerobiales bacterium; assembly: GCA_041689345.1. GTDB lineage: Bacteria > Bacillota > Halanaerobiia > Halanaerobiales > DTU029 > JBDNGI01. The sequence continues at coordinate 4,095 of JBDNGI010000083.1, read as the reverse complement.
GCCTTCTTCTCATATGATGCTTCAAGACGCTTATATGAGTTATATCTAATCGCTGCATCTTTTTCAGCTTTCTGGAAGTATTCCTTGGCGATTTCAGGGAATGTCTTTTCAAGTGATGTATAACGTACCTCACTCTTCAGATAATCCTGGAATGATTCGCTAGGTTCTTTAGAGTCGATGCTAAATGGATTCTTTCCTGCTTCTTCAAGTTCAGGATTGAACCTATATAGATGCCAGTATCCAGCTTTAACAGCTTTTTTCTCCTGTGTAACACTGCATCCCATACCATCTTTCAATCCATGAGCAATACATGGAGCATAAGCGATAATTAAGGATGGTCCTGGATAGGCCTCCGCCTCTTTGATAGTCTTAATAGTCTGGTTCATATTAGCACCCAGAGCAACCTGAGCAACATATACATAACCATAAGACATAGCCATCATACCAAGGTCTTTCTTCCTAATCTTCTTACCTGAAGCAGCAAACTTAGCAACTGCAGCAGTTGGAGTCGCTTTAGATGCCTGTCCACCAGTGTTTGAGTAAACCTCTGTATCAAAGACAAATACGTTTACATCATCACCAGATGCCAGTACATGGTCTAAGCCTCCATAACCGATATCATAAGCCCAACCGTCTCCACCGAAGATCCATTGGGATTTCTTGACCAAGAATTCTTTCATATCAAGAATCTCTGCTACTTCTTCACTCTGATCAGCATATTTTCTTAAGACAGGTACCAATTGAATTGTAGCAGCCTTAGACTCATCACCTTTATCTTTATTATCTAACCAGTTTTGTAATACCTCATTGAGGTCATCACCCAGGTTAGCTTCAATAGCTGTTCTAGCTCTATCAGCCAGGCGATCTCTATTTTGTTCTACACCTAAGAACATACCATAACCATATTCAGCATTATCTTCAAAGAGGGAGTTAGCCCATGCTGGACCGTGTCCATCTTCATTTGTACAGTATGGTGTAGCAGGAGCAGATCCACCCCAGATTGAAGAACAACCTGTTGCGTTAGCAATTACCATTCTATCTCCATATAATTGAGTTACTAATTTAGCATATGGTGTTTCTCCACAACCAGCACATGCTCCAGAGAATTCAAATAATGGCTGATTAAACTGACTACCCTTAATTGTATATTTTGTCATTAGGTCAGATTTAATTTCCACATTATTTACTGCGTGTTCCCAGTTGTCTTTTTCCTTTTCAACCTGTGTTGCATTTGCTTTCATAACTAAGGCTTTATTAGGTGCAGGACATACTTCAGCACAAACCCCACAACCGGTACAATCTAACGGAGAAACCTGAATTCTAAATTCTAATCCCTCTAATTGCTTACCAATAGCCTTCTTACCGTCAAATCCTTCAGGTGCATTAGCAACTTCCTCTTCATTAAGAAGGAAAGGTCTAATAGATGCATGAGGACAAGCTAATGAACATTGAGTACACTGAATACAGTTATCAATCTGCCATTCTGGAATATTGATAGCTATATTACGTTTTTCATAAGCAGTTGTTCCCTGTGGGAAGTGACCATCTTCACGACCAACAAAGGTACTTACTGGTAAGTCATCACCTTTTTGTTTAGCGATAGGGTCAAGTACGTTTTTGATAAACTCTGGTCTTTCGTCTTCTTGAGTAGCAGCTGCTTCTGTGCTAGCTTCTGCCCATTTTGCAGGAACCTCTACTTTTTTCAAGGCATCTAAGGCTTTATCGACTGCTTTATAGTTCATCTCTACAATCTTATCACCTTTACTACCATAAGTCTTTTTAATGGCTTCTTTTAAGTATTCAACAGCTTCATCTACAGGGAGAATCTCAGCTAATTTAAAGAAGGCAGTCTGCATTACCATGTTAATTCTTCCGCCAAGTCCTACTTCCTGAGCGATATCAAAAGCGTTTATGATATAAAATTCTATATTATGTTCAGCTAAATATTTCTTAACACTAGCTGGTAATTTCTCATCTAACTCATCTTTGCTCCAGGTACAGTTAAGTACAAAGGAACCTCCAGCTTTTAATCCATCAAGGATATCGAATTGATCTACATATGATTCTTTATGACAGGCTACATAGTCAGCCTCATCAATTAAATATGTAGATTTAATTGCTTGATCCCCAAAACGTAAGTGAGATACTGTTACACCACCAGATTTTTTAGAATCATAGGCGAAATATCCCTGGGCATATTTATCAGTATTATCACCAATAATTTTGATTGCATTCTTATTAGCTCCTACAGTACCATCAGAACCAAGACCCCAGAACTTACAACATACAGTTCCTTCAGGTGTTGTATTGATTTTTTCTTTGACTTCTAATGAAGTAAAAGTTACATCATCATTAATACCTATAGTGAAATTGTTTTTAGGCTTAGCTTCTTTTAAATTATCAAAGACAGCTTTAATGTGGCTTGGGTTGGTATCTTTTGAGCTTAATCCATAACGTCCACCTACTACAATAGGTGCATTTTCTTTATCATAGAATAGACTCCTGACATCCTGATACAATGGTTCGCCAACAGCACCAGGTTCTTTAGTTCTATCTAGAACAGCAATCTTCTTAACTGTTTTAGGTAAGGCTTTTAAGAAATATTTTTCAGCAAAAGGACGATAGAGACGGACTTTTACTAATCCTACCTTTTCCCCTTGGCTAACTAAGTACTCAACAGTTTCATCAATAGTATCTGTTACTGATCCCATTGCTATAATTATGTTTTCAGCATCTTTAGCGCCTACATAGTTAAATGGATGATATTCTCTACCAGTCAACTCACTGATCTCTCCCATATATTCTTCAACAATATCAGGTATAGCATCATAGAACTTGTTACATGCTTCACGAGCCTGGAAGAAAATATCAGGATTTTCTGCAGTACCCCTTGTTACTGGATGCTCTGGGTTTAACCCATTATGTCTAAATCTCTTAACTGCGTCATAGTCTACTAACTTAGCTAAGTCATCATAATCCATTACTTCAATCTTTTGAATCTCATGTGATGTACGGAAACCATCAAAGAAATGTAGGAATGGAATACTAGTCTTAATTGATGCTAAATGAGCTACACCTGCTAAATCCATAGCTTCCTGTACACTACCAGAAGCAATCATAGCGAAACCTGTCTGGCGTGCAGCCATTACGTCTGAGTGATCTCCAAATATTGATAGAGCCTGTGTTGCTACTGAACGAGCACTTACGTGGAATACACCAGGTAATAACTCTCCCGCAATTTTATACATGTTGGGGATCATCAAAAGTAGACCCTGTGAGGCTGTAAATGTAGTAGTCAAAGCCCCTGTAGCTAGCGAGCCGTGAACCGCACCAGATGCCCCTCCCTCAGATTGCATTTCAGTCAACTTCACTCTCTGTCCAAAAATGTTCTTGCGACCATGAGCACTCCAAAGGTCAACATATTCAGCCATTGAAGATGATGGAGTGATTGGATAAATACCTGCTACATCTGTAAAAGCATATGCTACATGAGCAGCAGCGGTATTTCCATCCATGGTTTTCATAACTTTACCCATTATTAAAATTCCCCCCATTTATATATTATAATGTTGATTATTTTACATTCAGTAACAGTATAACTTAATAAATAACAGCTGTCAAATATTTAAGTTTTCAGATAACACCAACAGATTTAAACAAAGTTTTTGGTCTTCTATCAAATCTCCCACAGGCAACTTCACTTCTTCCCTAAAATGATTTATAATACCTTTAGGAGATGATGATATGATTAAAAAATGTGCTAGATGTAAAAACAAATTATGTGCCAGCAAAGTACCCATATTCTCTGGTTTATCAGATGAAGAATTACTGGAAATCATCAAGATGACTGGACACAACGAGTATAAAAAGGGAGAAGATATCTTCCTGGAAGGTATTACAGCTGATACTCTATATTTAATTAACCAAGGACAGATTAAAGTTTATAAATATACTCGAGATGGCAAGGAACAAATACTTAACTTGCTTAATGAAGGAGATTTCTTCGGGGAATTAAACCTTTTAAAAAACGGTCACTATCACTTTAATGCTACTGCCCTTTCCAATGCTAAACTCTGTAGCTTAAGTAAAGAAAGA
>JBDNGI010000082.1:0-5733 GCA_041689345.1 Halanaerobiales bacterium | reverse complement strand
TTATAGAGTGCTTTAACCTCTCTAATATCCTGATTTATAACAGCAGAAGGTAGTTTTATATCTTTAAAGTCAGCAGAACTCAATTTAGTTTTTCCTACTTTGAGTCTATCAGCAATAGCTTGACGATTCTTCACTACTTCTAGAATATTATTTAAGAATATATTCTGTTTTCTTATAGTTGGTTTTAACAACTCGAGAACATAGGTTAATTGCACGCTAATCACCTTTGATTTTTCAATATAGTGTTAGATAGTTTCAGAACTTACATTACCAGCAGTAGCCATAAAATAAGCTCTAGTCCACACAGAACCTTTAATATTCATCTATGGAAAGTGCTTTGATATTCTTAAGTATATTATACCATAAACACATGTTCGCGGTCAAGAGTTTGTTATACAAAATTTTTATTTTTAGATTGACTAAAAATTAAAATAGCTGATTCATCCCCGCATAGGCGAGGCTTTCTCAGCTATGGTTGTTCGGTAACTCAATATAATCAAGCCTTGTATTTTGGAACAGTATTAGCACCATGTGGCATCACATAAACAAGCTTGTCTTTATCTATATACTTATTTATAAATTCATCTATACTATTAACAGGGATCATAAATGCCTTTTTGGCCGTCTCATCATCCAATTTACTATATAAATATAATGAGTTCTTAACAGCAACTCTGGCCACAGCATATGCTTTATGTACACCCAATTCAGATACATCTCGAATCATATCTTCAAGATAGGCAGGTGTAGGTCCTTCATCTACCCATCTTTCGAAGACTTCCTCTCCCAAACCCTCTCTACACTCTGCTAGTAATAAAATCAAACCACCATCTTTGACACAATAAGAGGCATTCTCTAATGCTTTTTGAGATTGATACATATTTATATCTTTAGGAAATCCACCAGCACTAACAATTACTATATCAGCCAATTGTTTAATTTCAATAACTGAACTTCTTTGACAAATAGTAACACCATGCTCCCAGGCCTTTAACCAATGTCCTACAACTAAATTAATAGCCTTATTTTTACTATCTACAACTAGATTTGATATAAATCTCAGATTGGTTTTTTCAGCACCCTCTAATGTAACTTGATGAAAGGGATTGCCTTTTAAGTGTGCTGTCTTTGAACCAGCTATACGCATTAAGGAATGATGTGCCTCTATGGTCTCTCTACCACATACACCTGGTAATAGAGATTTCCTGCCTCCTGAGTAACCAGCCATATAATGTGGTGCTATCACACCTACAGCACATAACAAATCAGCTTCTTTCACTAAGGAATTTACATAAAGAGGAACACCTTCGCTTAATTCACCATAATAAACAAGATTCTCTTCACATAGATGATTTTGCCAATTAAAATTATCACTGATTTCTTTACCCAGAGTACTTTCTACCTCCTGAGTTGTCATTGGTCTATGCATTCCTGTGGCTATTAAAAGAGTGATATTTTTAGACTGGATACCTGCCTGCAGTAATTCATCTAACATAGGCTTTAAGACAATATCATATTTAACTGGTCTTGTTATATCATTTACCAGGATAACCACCTTTTCCGGTTTCTCATCTGCTACAATTTTAGACAAAGTTGCTGAATTTATGGGTTGGGAAAATGACTGTTTTATTTTATTATCCCAATCTATTTTTTTATTATTAATATTAGATTGTAAAACCTGGTAATTAGCAGAGAGTTCTAGTTCAAGATGACTTTCTCCATACTCCAAATTTATTTTTCCCTGCATCTTAATTAATCTCCTTTTTTAATTTTTTCACTTTATAAACCATATATTTCTGTTAATATATTACTAACTCCTTCATTGTCATGGGTATCTGCTATCATATCGGCATGCTTCTTAACACCATCAGGGGCATTTCCCATTGCTATGCCTAATCCTGCAGTCTGCAGCATCTCTATATCATTCCAACTATCACCAATTGCAATTATTTCTTCTAAATCAACATTCAGATTATCAGCAACAATCTTAATGGCCTTCCCCTTTGATACATCCTTTGCCATAAATTCAATAAAAAAGGCTTTAGATTGTGTTACTTCTATATTGTCACTATATTTTCCTTTGAAAAGTTTCCTATAGTGTTTAATTTTATCTAAATCTTCTTCAACTATTAATAATTTGGTAGGTGCATCACTGATATATTCAGAGAGTTTCCCAACTGGAATAGCATCAACCCTGGAGATCTTTTCATATAGATCACTTTCCGGACCAAGCTCACTGACAAATAATTTGTCATCAATATATATATTAGCATATAAATCAGCCGCTTCAGCCTCTAACAATATCTCTTTGGAAATATTTAATTCTATAGGCTGATGGAAAATAACTTCATCTTTCTCTACATCTTTAATATAAGCACCATTATAGGTGATCATTGAACCAAATAGTCCTAATTGCTTTATATAAGGAAGTGCAGAGCGATACATCCTTCCTGTAGCCACTACAATTTCAACACCCCTGGCTTTTAATAATTCCAATGTTTCAATTGTTTTATTAGAGATACTATGTTCCTTATTAAGAAGTGTATCATCTAAATCTAATACCACCATTTTATATTCCATTTTATCCCAACCTTTTTTATTTCTTTTTGTTAATACTAAAAAGCCCTGGTATTTTCTCTCAAGAAATCATAAATAACCTTAGCTGTTTTTGAACTAATCCCTTCTGCTTCTTTTAGTTTTCCAATATTAGCTTTTCTAATCTCAGCTAGAGAACCAAAATGTTGTAACAAAGCCTGTCTCCTTTTTGGGCCTACGCCTGGAATATCATCAAGCATAGTATGAGTTAAACGTCGGGATCTTAATTTACGGTGATAACTTACCGCAAATCTATGAGACTCATCTCTTACCCTTTGTATTAAATGTAATGCAGAGGAATTTTTAGGAATAATAGTAGGTTCCTGTCTATCAGGCAAAAATACTTCCTCTTCTCTTTTTGCTAAGCCAATTATTGGCAAATGAGAGATCCCCAGTTCCTCTAGAACTTGATAAGCTGAACTCAACTGACCCTTACCACCATCTATCAGAATCAAACTTGGTAATGGTTTCTTTTCTCTCAACAACCTGCTATATCGCCGTTCAAGTACTTCTTGCATCATTGCAAAATCATTCGGCCCTTCAATTGTTTTAATTTTAAATCTGCGATAGTCCTGTTTTGAAGAGTGTCCATCTTTAAAAACTACCATAGATGCAACAGGATCAGTCCCCTGAGTATTAGAAATATCAAATCCTTCAATATGATCTGGAGGATTATCTAATTCCAGATACTCTCCCAACTTAACAACAGCATCTGTAGTTCGCGATTTCTTATATTTCTGCTTTATTATCTCTTTCTTTAAATTCTCCTCTGCATTACTATAAGCCATTTCTACATGCCTTTTCTTCTCTCCTATAACAGGAATGGTGACATTAACTTTCTTCCCTTTTTTTTCTTTTAGGAGGTCCATCAATAAATCTACTTGATCAATCTCTACACTTAATAACAATTCATCAGGCAGCTGAAAAGCCCTATCATAATATTGGGGTAAAAAGTATTCTATAATTTCTTTTTCTGCTTCTTCCTCTGTGCCTTCCATAATATAATATTCCTGGCCAATTAAACGACCATTACGGATAATTAACAACTGTACACAGGATTGTTCTTCTTCTCCCACTGCAACCGCAATAACATCCTGATTAATATTTTTACCATACATTACTTTTTGTTGGACAGAAAGACGTTTTAGAGCCTGGATACTGTCCCGTAAACGAGCCGCTTTTTCGAAATTCTTTTCCTCTGAAGCCTGATACATTTCTTTTTCAATTCTCTTAATTAGATCATCTTGATGACCTGATAAAAATAGGCAGGCTTGATCAACCATTGCCCTATAATCTTGCTTACTAATAGCGCCTATACATGGCCCCAGGCATTTACCTATATGATAATTAAGACAGGGTCGTGCTTCAGGTTTGTCAGCTTTAAGGTTTTTACGACAGGTTCTTAAAGAATATATATCTTTTAATACATTAATGGTCTTATATAGATCATCTACATTTGTAAAGGGCCCATAATACCTGGCACCATCACTTTTTACTATTCTTGTCTTAAATATTCTAGGGAAATCTTCATTAACTGTTACTTTAATATAGGGATAAGTCTTATCATCTTTTAGTCTAATATTATATATCGGTTGATATTTATTAATTAGATTTGCTTCAAGTATATAGGCTTCTACCTCTGTATCAGTAACTATATAGTCAAAATCTTTAATATGAACAACTAATATCTTCGTCTTATAAGTGTGATTTCCTTTACGAAAATATGATCTAACTCTTTTTCTTAATGATTTAGCCTTGCCAACATAGATAATTTCCTCTAATTCATTTTTCATCAAATAGACACCTGGTCTATCAGGTAACTGTTTCAACTGCTCCTCTATATGTTTCATTAATTATCACCTATCTATAATTTGTTTCTAGTATTAATTAGCTTTATTATATACAATTTTAAATGAAAACACAAAAATAATAGGTTTTAAACTTTACATACGAACGTTAGTATGTTATAATGGGTTTATCAAGTATTTAAGTATAAAATATTTTTTTAAAAAAAGGAGATATAATTCCAATATAGAATTAATTAATTAAGAGGGAGGGAGGGAGGAGATGAGAACATGGAAAAAATACTTAAAGAGATTCTTAGTACGGTTAAATCATTAGACTCTAAGGTTGATTCATTAGATTCTAAGGTTGATTCATTAGATTCTAAGGTTGATTCATTAGATTCTAAAGTTAATTCACTTGATTCTAAGGTTGATTCATTAGATTCTAAAGTTAATTCTCTTGATTCTAAGGTTGATTCATTAGATTCAAGACTAACATCTCTAGAATCGAAAGTGGATAATATTAAAGAACAACAAAAAGAAAATACACAAATTTTACGAGCCCTAGAACATAAAACTGATATCCATCACTCTTTATTAGACAATATCACAAATAATGTAGCAGAACTTAAGGGTAACCAAAAAACAATGCAAACAGATATAGATGACATTAAACATGATGTGAATGTTATGGCTATTAATACTGCAAAAAATTCCCTAGATATAGCTAAGATAAGGGGTATCAAATAATTTAACGAATCTGGATAGAGAGAAAATAAATTGGAAGACAATATGCTTCAGTATCCCAATAAGTACTCCCACTATATTTCTCCCCTGTAAATCCTTTTGGTCCTATATTTAACCTTTCGTCATCACCTGTATAGGTCTGATTTAATTGAAAAATATTAAATCTTATTGCTTGTTGTGCAGCAATATCTCCCTCAATCTTGATGTCACTTTCCTGCCACTTCTTTGCCCATAGATCAGCCTGTTCTTTTAATAAAGCTTCAAATCCCAACTGCTCTGCCTCTAAAGAGAGTTTTTTACTAACTTTAAGAAGCTCATCAACTTCATAATATCTGGAAGAAGTATTAGCCACATATTTAAATAATCCCAGCTCATCCCCTTCTTTAAGATCAACAGAAAAAGAATTAGCTATGTATTTTTCTTTCTTAGTTTTATCTACTTTTGTCTTTACTTTTTTATCGTTAATAGTTAGATTACACCTCATATAAGTAGCTATATGAAAATCCAATTTCTTTGTCTTTAGCAGTAGACAGCCCTGATAATCATCAACAGATGTCTTAATCTCATCCCAGAATTTTTCCCCATAATTGGCATCTTGATTTATTAC
>JBDNGI010000081.1:0-7199 GCA_041689345.1 Halanaerobiales bacterium | reverse complement strand
ATAATCCTTCTTGTTATAGGCTTCATACAACCAACCTAAGATATCATCTTTTTCCCAATCATCTAATGAAATTTCTTGATTAAATAGATTAATGATATCTTTTAGATCATGAACTTCTGGTAAAAGATCATAAGGGTTATTTTTACTATATAAAGGCAGTTCATCACTTAACTCATTAAATTTAGCTCTAATAAAGCTATCTAGCCCCTCTAAAGTTTCACTCCTCTGGCTTGGATTTTCTTCCAGCCAGACATTATGAGCAAAAGACTTATCACCATGCTGAGCTCTAATCTGAATAATCTCAGACATTAGTTTTCTTTTTTCAGATTCCATTACTTTAATTCCTGCAATACGATTAAAAAGAGTAAAGCTAACTTCATCTAAATATTCTTCTCTTGCTTCTTCAAAACTCTCTTCATCTTCTAAAATAGCCTCAATAGCAGCCTGAGCTTTTTTAAAATCTGGATTTTTTTCATCTCTGGCTTTAATCTGATCATCTCTAATACCTAATCTAACAAGTCTTTTATGAAAAGAATTCTTTATTTTTTCTTTAATTTTAGCAACATTATCTTCTAAATTCATGATCTGCCTCCTAATTGCTGAGTTTAATATTTATTTCATCATAATCTTCTTGCTCTAATTCATTAATTACTTTTTCTAGCTGACGCTTAATATGTTGAACATTATTAGTTCTTGCTTTTAAAGTTAAATTAAACACCTTTGGTTCAGGAGCTGGCTCATCTCCATCACCTCCTGGTGGAGTCTGTGGAGGAAGCTCTGGTACAAATGCTTTTACATCCTGAGTATTATAACCTTTAAGAGCTATAGCCTGCTGTATTTCTTTTAATGTGCTATTGGTAGCCTTATCTTTAGCTTCAGTTTCGCTTAGATTAAATTCCTTTTCTAGTAATCTCTGATTGGATTCAATATATCTGTTTAATTGACTGTAAAAATCTCTATTAGCTTCAATTGAAACATCTTCTATTTCTTTCTGCTTGGCTTTAGAAGCTTCAAGTAATTCTCCAGCTGCTTCCTGTAATTCATCAAAATAGATTTTAAAGAGCTGATTAAACTTCTGTCTGATATCATTAAATTTTTCTACTAAATTATCATAGTTTTCAATTACACCTTTTTCTTCTACTAAGTAAAATTGCTTTATTATTTCTTTTATATCAGCTACTAATTCTTTATTAGAATTTTGTTCTATTTGCTGCTCAACATCATTAATGAACTTACTTTTATTTTTATAATCAAGATAATTTTTATCAATAAAATGCTCTAGATTATCGATATATTTAACAGCCGCTTTAAATTGATCACTATTATTAATAAAATCATCAGCAACTTCTTCTAAATTACTGTCAACAATATTTCGAGCAGCAAAGTCTTTTAATAATTTAAGATCATCTCTATCACTTTCAACTAACTCTTTTTCCAATTTACTTTCCAGTCTAGAAAATTTGCTAACATAATTGCTTGCTAAAGATCTAATTTTGTCTATTACCTCAAAATCATTTTGATTATAATCCACATGAACAGTATTTTTACTATCTATCTCTAATAATAAATCAACAACTTTTTGTTTTTTATTTGGAGGAAGACCATCTTTAATAATGGTATAAAATTTAGCACTTTTGAATTCATTAGAATTGCTAAATACTCTCTGTATTTTTGAATCATTATAACTGCGATAATCATTAGCTTCATATCTAACTTTAAGATTACCAGAACGCATCAAAGCAGCTAGAGTACCCATAATATCTTCAGTTTCCCAGCCATAAGGTTTAGATTTAAATTTATCCACTAAGCCTGAGCCTGTTCTACCGTCTTTACTGCGGCATTCAGTATCTATTTCTTTAACCACCCTTAATTCATTACCAATAAAGGTACCATCACTATCAAAGAAATTAAACTGGCCTTCTGTACAATATTTAACTAGTTTTTTACTGTCAACCTTTAAAAACTTTTCTGCAACACCCTGGTCCAGTGATTCTTTTAACCTCTTAGAAAATGTCTTATCTATCATTTCACTTTCAATATCATCTATTTCACTATCTAAGCTGTTTTTATCCAGCTTTTTCTCATTGAAATCATAAATCAACCAGCTGTTGTTATAGCTTTCTTCAATTAAGTTTTCCAATTCACCTTGCTGATTATTAACTATAGTAGTAAAAGAATTTATAACCTTTTCTTTTTCTTCATCAGTAGTACCACGATAACGGCTGATCATTTGCTGATGCTTAAAAATACTTCTGGCTAATTTATCAATTCTATTTTGATATTTTGGAGCTGGCACTAAAAGAACCTCATCTAAGTCAATATAATTGTTCTTAAAGTGATCTAGCTCTCTTTCTATATCCTCATCTAAATTAAGAATATTATAGACTACAAGAGTTACCTCTCCTTTTTTACTGGAAAGGAGATTTTCTTTTTCATCTCTGATTGCAATATTGTAGGTTTTATTATCCAGTCTATTAGTTGAGAATTTAGTGATAAAAGGTAATTTTTTAATTTTTTCTCTTACAATCTCCACTCTATTTCCCCAGTTATCTTCTATCTGGTTCATCTCTTCCATCATATTTTCTTCAATATCACTGGTTATCTTATATTCTTCATTTTCTTTTAGCAGATAATTTTTATCTGAAAGAAGTTCTAAAGATTTATTAAACTCTTCTTTAATCTCACCAATATAAAGGAGCTCATCATTATAAAGCTTAGTAATATTATCAGTAGTTCTTTTAAGATCTTCAGATTTTTCTAAAAAGAAGATTGTCTTTAGAAGTTTGCCACCATCAACACTCTGTCCTTCATCTTCTAAATCATTTTTTGCCTGATTAAACTTCTCTTCTAATTCTGATTGCGGCATAGGAAATCCATAATCACATAGCTGATAGCCTGTAACAAATTTACCTACTTCTTCTTGAAAGCTTTCTTCATTTTTGAGTAATCTATCAACAGTAATTAACATGCCTCTTTCAGATCCACCAGATTGAGCCTGCTGAAAAACAGAATAAAGGAAGTTTTTAAGTAAACGCATCTGGTAGTTAAAGAACGGATAATAGTTAATAAACTCTTCTTCTGATTCTATGCTGGTACTAAAATTACCACTGAGATTAGCTATAGAATTAATTGAGCCATTATTATTCTGATAAAATTCTTTCAACTCTTCTTTTCCCTCATCAGTTTTTGACAATACCCTTTCTTTTATTACTTTATCAACCTGAGCAGAAGAAAGATGAATCTTATGCTGAAAACGATCAGTAATTATATTAAGGTCATTTTGATTAATATTTTTCTTACTTAAAACATTATCCAACTTTTCCTGAGCAGTGGCTATAAACCAGAACCTGCTCTGTTCATCCTGTGATAGGTGTTGAGCAGTACCTCTAAGTTCAGAAAGCTCTATATGGTCTTTATCTAAAGCCTCACTGACCTCATCAATGATAAACATTATCCTGTCATAATCATTATTCATCTTCAAAAATGAGTCCAGTTCTTCTACTAACTGGTCTGCATCTATCTGATCTATTAGATCATGAATACTCTCGATCGAATTATCAACATCAATATCTCCATTTATCTGAGACCAGGCTTCTTTCATTATGATTGGAGCATACATCTTATTAGTTCTGGCTACCTTCCAATCTTCCCCCATTTTCTCTTCACTTATCTGATCAGCAATTTCTAAAAACTCCTGATAATTATTTGTTTTCATCAGTTGATACTCTATATAACCGATATAATTTTTAGGTAAGCCGATAGACTTGATAAAGTTAAGTAAAAGCTTTTTATAAAATGTTCCTGTTAGACTCTCTCCTGATACATCAAAAGAAATTGTTTTGGTCTTATATTTTGATAAACCCTGAATCTTGTTTTCTAATAATGCTTTTTCATCTAATCCTGCCAGACGAGATTTAAATAACTCTCTAGCCTCTACTCCCATTAATGTTGGATCAGCAAGTAAATAACCTATTACTTTAGCAAGGTAGGATTTACCTGAACCATAAAAACCAGATAACCAGATACCTGTGTCTTTACGATCTGCAGAGTAATAATCTATAAATTTGTCTATATTATTAGCAATCTGATCTGTAACTATGTAATTTTTTATTTCTTCAGTTGCTGATTTTTCACTGTATTCACCAACTTTAATAACTGCTTCTATTTCTTCTTCAAAATTCATTTTAAATAAATCTGTGATTTTCATAAATGTTAACCCCCAATACTATAATAGTTGACCTCTGTAATCACTAGCTTTAACTGCTCCTAGAAAATATACTCTCTCTTTACCATCTATATCTTTTTCAGTTTTGCCAGGATAAAAAATCAATAAAGGTTTTTTCATTTTAGCTACTACATCAGATTCTAAAATCACATTGTTCCTAATACCCGTACCATATAAAATACCTGTTCTGATTAAGACAGGCATTTTATTATTTTGATCAGCTTTTTTTATTTCTTTTAAAATCACATCTAAAAAATCTTTTTCTGGAGAACTATCATCATAAAAAATAGATGTAGAGCGATAATTTTTATACATTTCCCTAAATACATCTATCCCAAATTCTTCAATATAATCAACAAAGAGCTCAGATAGATCAATTATATACTGATCTCCATAATCAGTTTTAGCTCTTTTTAAAAAGGCATTTTCTTGCTCAGGTGGATAAACCATAATTAAAGCATTAACTCCTTGAGAGGTAGGTAATCTTCCTCTATCTTCATTAATAGCTAATTTAAGATCATTAAATTTACTTTCTAAACTTTTATCTAAAGAGCTCATCAATTATTTCCTCCCTGCTGTAATGTAGTTCAAAACTGGCATTTTTAGCTCCAGAAAAATTGAAATCATAATATCCTGCCAATGAGCCTTCTTTTAGCAGTTCTACTTTTTGATTTTCAGTTAGCATTAGTGCTTTAAACATAGCTGAATTAAAAATCTCATTATCACTTAATCCATCCAGTTTAAGCTGATAAACTAAATATGTAATTATCTTTTTATCTGGATAAGGGAAATTAATTAAACTTTTACTTCTACCTTCTTTTTTAAATAAATCTACTCTTCTCATAAATGCACTATATTTTGAAGAAATCATCTTTTGAGTGCTTTCACTCCACTCAGTAATTTTAGTGTCTTCACCATAATCATTTAGAAAATCTAAGATCTCTGCGGATTCTATAATTTTTCTGTTTTCCTGATACTTTTTATATACTAAATACTCTGTTATATCAGCAAATAAATCATTGGATCGAAAAGCTTCCAGATAAATTAAAGTTCTTTTAAATGAGTTATTTGGCTTTGAACTGCTGATGGTATTAATAAAAAACTCTTTTGCTTTATCTTCTCCATCTTTTAAGAAAAGTTTATTTATAACTGCAAAAAATCTCTTGCGGCTGCTTGTAATATCAAAACCAAAAGCATTTCCTTCAATAAATTCTTTTTTTGCTGCCTCAAGACCATGTTCTTTATAATATTTTATTGTTTCAATTATTACATTTGGGTCAGATATGCTTCCTAAAGGATTGATTGCTGTGTTATAATTTTTCATGAAAATCTCCTTTCAAAATAGAAAAGTGAATTGCAACATGCAATGCACTGTTTTTTGATTTTTTAGCTTCTATAACTACGATAGGATAATCATTATAGACCAATAGATAGTCTGCATATTGAGCTTTTTTCACTTTTCTTCACCATTCTTTTTAATAATTCCCCCTTTAGAAACCCGATATTCTAGTTTGATTTGATTTTCTTTCCATCCCGCTTTTTTAACATTGGATCAATAAATTTTGCACTCGTATCTGCTTCACTTAAACTTTTATCATCAATTGGATCTGATGCATAAAAATTAAATTCACTCACTTCTATTGCCTCCCTCATAATAATTTTTAAATAAATCTAAATTTCTATCCAGTAATAAACTTTTAGCTCTTAAATCAATATTATTTGAAAAAATATGTAAAAAGCTATCTTTAACTTCTTTATCCAAAGAATCCCATAATAAAGGAGAAACAAAAAAATTCTCTACATATATAGCTAAAATATTGGATATAATGGTTTTTTGAAAATTGGTTTCTTGATTAATGATTTGAGGTTGAATAAAATCATAATAATTTTTATCAGTTTTAAAATAACTAAAAATTATATATGTAAAATCGCCTTGAGGAAAAATAGTAAAAAAAGTAGGTTTCATATTAGTAAATCTTTCAAAGTCATTAATTAAATTCCCATAATTATCGTATTCTATAAAAAACAATGAAGAAGCAGAAATATCATAATTTTGTGGTAATTTAATAACATCACTTTTTATTTTATAATATCTTTCTTTATCTAAATTTATATTCATTATTTTCTTATATTTTTGTAACTTTTCTAAATTATCTCCTGTACCTATTTTAGACATTATAAAAATATCATCTAGTTTATTTTTATTTCTTACCTTTAGATTGCAATAATCACAAACCTCTTTATAATCCTCATCTGATAAATTGATAAAGTGTTCAGCCATATCGTATATTGACTTTTTCAAATGATATTCCTTAGCTAAAGCTCTGTAAGCAAATAAAAATTCTTGTTCCTTATTCCCAACATCATATTCACATTCTTCAATTGGAACAAAAATTTTATTATCATGTTTACCACAAAATCCTTTAAAAGTTGATGCAGTTCCTCTGCCTTCCTCTGTCAAAATAAATTTAGACTCTTCATAAGAATGTTCTATCTCAATCTTTAAAATATAACCATCTTCTGCAATTTCACTTAGTATTTTATTTTTTTGTATTGAATGAGATAAAATTGGATTTTCTTCACAATTTTTATAAAAACACTCTTTATATTGGCTATTCTTTTTGAAATAACTTCTTAATTTACCAATAGATTTATCTATATCTTTTTTCATTTTTACTCCCTTTATTATTTAAATTCATTATAATTATATCATTAATAACCGCCAACTGAAATATCATATTAATAATCCTCCTCAAAAACTTCCACTACTACTGACTCTGGCACCCACATATACTCAATCCCCTCATCATTAAGCGGAAACTCAAAATAGTACCAGTTGCCCTCTAAATCAGTTTTTTGTTGATCACTACCCTCTAGCCCTTCCAACCACTGTTCTTCTGCTATAACACTAGCTCATATTTATCATTAACAGGAGCTTCGGGGAATCCTTCTCTTATAATTTTAAGTTTATATT
>JBDNGI010000080.1:0-8406 GCA_041689345.1 Halanaerobiales bacterium | reverse complement strand
TAAATATATGTACGTACATAGTCAATGTTTTCACAATATAAATAATTCCTGCTGAACACAAAAAATACCTCTATATAAATCTATAGAAGGAAAAAATAACAATTGACTTGTAATAGATGTTTCTGGTTTTCCCTATACTTCTTTTTACTCGCCCTAGATATTTATATCTATCTTCAAACCACTGACATTGTTTACATTCCAGACAGGTATTAATAGATATACCCCTGTTTCCCTATAAATCAAAGAACTATACCCAATATACGGGCAATATTACCTCCCATAATCTTTTGTTTTTCTTAATCTGATACTTCCCCATCAAGTAGGGCATTATATTTAGCAACTTCAACATGCATTTATTTTTATATGATCATCCTTTTCTTCTTCCCCAATATTGATAATAACTATATTATTCCCATGCCCTGTGCCATTATCAGCAAAACCAATAATACCTACTTCATGTAATTAAATCCAGATTATCCACTGCCTCAGGGTCATCGGCTATCGCATCAGCATAACCGCGTTCAGCAAAACGATACCAGTTAGTAGTTTCTCCAGGGACAATTCCTATATCATCTAGTCCCTAAACCTCCAATATTTCTCCCATAATTTTATTCTATTGTGAAAAGCTATAAATTGGATATGAAAGCAACAAAAAAAGAAATCTTTTAAGGCCATCTTAACCTTGGTGGACAGTATAAACGGGGAAAAATCGGTTTACTAATTTACTATATGAAATGAAAATGAAGAACCTTTCGGATGAATTGCCAAGGAGCATATAAGCTTAAAGGATCATGAAATTAATCCCCACTGTAAAATAGTGGGGACATTAACACCTATTCGCTTTTTACCTTTATACGGTCATAGCTGCAACTGCATCAACTATTGTATTAATCTTGTAACTCCGATTCTTTTGTGTAATACCAACTAAATCAAATCTAATGGCCTGAAGATGACTTATCAGTCTCTCCATGGTAAAGAGACAAGTGTCAATTCCATTACCACTACCTCCTGCAGCAGCCACAGCAATTACAGATTTCCCTTTTAAAATACTATCATTGCCCCTAGTGGCTTCACAACGACGTAAACGGTCAAAAAAAGCCTTGGCAGATTCACTCATCTGACCATAATATACAGGGGTTATAATTACATAATTGTCATAATCTTTTACTTGCTGATGAAGCTTTTGAAAGTCATCTATTACCTGACATTCATGTACTTTGTTGCAGGTTCCCCAGCCATTATCACATGCTTGACATTTGCCAACATCTAAATCATTCAAACAGATAATATCAGCAGTGTTTCCCGTACTTTCTACTCCCTCATTGGCAGCTTTAGCACAACTTGCTGTTAAACCATCTTTATTTGGACTTGCAGTAAAAATAAGTGTTCTCATAATATCTACCTCCCACAATTTAAAATATCTATCATTTATAATGTTATTTAATAAAGAAAGCTTAATTCTACTCTACCTGAATATTAATCACAGCATAGGCACTAAGCATTTAGCCAAACCGTAAAAGAACTGTCTAAGATCGTACTTGTTTGCAAAACTTAGCGCCACTTACTCCCTCTTATATCTATTCTATTTTTATTCTTTTAGAACCGCAAATAATAATATATTATCTAATTCTAAGAATATAGAGGATTTATTCTTAGGGTATATTGATAGATATCTGGTAAAACCCTGTATTTATTTAATACAGAAATGGATGTACCTCCAACGCCACTAACCCTGTGGTCCATATTTACTGTAATATAATCGGCTTCCTTCAATTGGAAAGTATGATTGGCTCTGGTTAAATTATCAGGGCTAAAAATATGCGCACTGAAGTTAAAGCTTTCCCCTGTCACCTTTAATCCTAGATTATTATTATTTGTTAAAGTAAACCAGTTTACATCTGTCTTATTACCATAATCCTGGGGTATCAAATATGGTATATATTCATTATCTACAGTATTTTCATATAAGCCTATTTTAGCTCCACTCTTTCTATCAGGATAGTTTTCATATGGTCCACGTCCATACCACTTTAATTTTTCAAATTGTTTAGGTATCTGCATCTGTAGACCTATTTTAGGTAACCAGTGAGTCATCCTACCCTGTGGTACTGTTTTTACAGTTATTATTAGTTCTCCACTAGCAAGTATCTGATAATAATAAGTCACATCAAATCCTGTAGTATAATTATTAGCTGAAACACTAAATACAGCCGAAATCTCTACTTTTTCTTTATTCTTATGGATAATAGAGAAAGATTCCAATTCATGTTTAAGTCTATTCAATCCAATAGAGCGCCAGCCATTAGCAATGTCATTACCAATTCCTTCTTTAGTCTGACCTATTGAAGTACGACCAATTGGCCAGGAATCTAATTCATTAGCAAGGGGAGGACGCCAGGCATTAAATATAGGGCCTTGCTCAATAACCTCTTTACCATCAACACTTAATGAATCCAGTAATCCCTCTTCTTTAATAAAAGTATAACGAAATTTGCTGCCAGAGATTATTAATTTATTATCGATTTCCTCAACACTTAGGTCTTCATAGATTAGCTCTTCTGAATTTAAGTTATTGGTTTTCTCTTTTTCCACAGTAGATTTATTTTCTGATCTTTTAGGGGAAAGATCAAACTGCTCCCAGGCAACTTGATGCCCTTTATCAGCCCAATTAGTATCTGAAGCTAGACAAAAAGCTATATCTAATTGGTAATCAACACCCTGTTTCATTTCAAATTTCTGATACGGTATATTAATAAAACTTTTTTCTAAAGGTGCTAGCTCCAATTCCATTTCACCATTCTGTAGTATCTCTCCATCTGCAGTTAACTTCCAGATAGTATTTAGTTCTTTTAGATTTTTAAAATGATGCCTATTAAAGACCCTTACCTTGCCAGAATCTAGATCAACAGCCTCTATAGCTACTGCTTGTGCAGACTTTTTTAGCTGCCATAGTTCAGGTTTTATAGTACGATCTGGCAGGACAAGTCCATAAGACCTGGCACCTATACCTAATGAATAAAATTCACCATCTACTGAAGATTCATCAAAATCAAGCCATAATTGTGTTGAAGATTGTAATTCAATTGAAGCCTCATACAATTTGTCAATTGAAATAACCTTATCAAATATACTTACACTGTTAATCAGGGCATTACATAAATTCCCCTCATAATCCTGTCCCTGTATTTCTGCATTTCTACCTATGTTTACTGGAAAAGGACTATCTAATATTTTACCTTTACAATCTTTAACACCCTCTAATTGACCATCAATATATAGTCGCATTTCCTTACCATCATATATTCCAGCAAGATGATACCAATTCCCCTGCCAATTATCCGGCAATTTTGCTTTTACAGAATATCGTTGATTAGTATAGATATAGAATTCAATATTATTATCTATAGTTTGAACTATTCCGTATTGATGATCACCTTTAGTGACAAAAGGTGAATAAACATCACTTTTTTTAGGAGATACATTGACTGAGATGGTCAGCTTATCTCCTGAAATATCTAATCCAGCTGCACGGTAAACCTCAACCCAATCATCATGTCCGCTCAAAGAAAGAACCTTATCAGAATCGTCCGCAACTATATGAGCTGTCCCCATTAGAGCACACTTAAGATTATTAGGCGATTTATCTGGAGTGAGAGTTACTTCTTTTTTAATGCCTGGACTAATCCAATCCCAGATTGCACCACCTGTTAATCGTGGGTATTTATATATTAAATCCCAGTATTCATCAAGACCTCCCAGACTATTCCCAGCAGCAGATAGATATTCATCCATAAAAGAGGGTCGAGGATCCACCTCTTCACTAACTTTAGCAAAAAGATTTTCCAATTCAAAAGGCTTTAAATAACGAGGTCCTACTATATCTTCACATTTTATCGGATTTGTTTTGGGATCTGTATCGTCATTACCCCCATATAACCAAGCAGGTCGTCCTGGATCCAATTTTTTCCCTTCACTTATAATATCACAGATATTTTCTCCCCAACCACTTTCATTGCCAGCGCTCCAGATGACAACAGAGGGATGATTACGGTCACGGTAAACCATTTTTATCATCCGATCAAGGTATTGATCTTTCCATTCAGGATCATCAGAAAGATGCTCATTGGCATGAGCCTCATCGCCAGTTTCATCGACAATATATAAGCCAAGTTCATCAGCTAGTGCCAAATATTCTACATTTGGTGGGTAATGACAGGTTCTAACACAGTTTACATTAAACTGCTTCATTAATATTAAATCCTTTTTCATCGTCTGTATATCAACCATACGCCCGGTTTCAGGGTGCTGCATATGACTATTAACCCCATTAAATTTAACTGGTACTCCATTAATATATACAGCTTGATTCTTAACTTCTATCTTTCTAAATCCAACACGGGTGGATAATACCTCAACTACTTCTCCTCGATCATTAATTAATTCTAATATCAGGGTATATAGATTAGGATATTCAGCTGACCATTTTTTCGGATTTTTAATTTCCTCTGATATTTTTAGTGACCTTTCTTCATTTGCTAGTAAAGAATTAATGTCACCCTTCAAGGATTCCACTAAAACTGATTTCTTTTGCTGATCAAAAAGTTGTACTTGTATGGAATAATCCCTGGCAGCATCTTTTAAATAATTTACCAAATCAGCCTTAACATTTATAGTTGCATCACAATAATCAGAGTCTAATTCTGTTGTAACATAAAAATCGCGGATATGTACTTTTGGAGCAGCCATTAAATAAACATCCCGATAGATACCTGCCAGACGCCACATATCCTGACATTCCAAATAGGTCCCATCACTGTATCTTAAAACCTGTACAGCAATCTTATTTTCACCAGTCTGTAGATATTCTGTGATATTATACTCTGCTGGCTCCATCCCTCCCTGATTATAACCAACCTCCTGACCATTAATCCAGACATAGGAAGCAGACTTTACACCTTCAAAATGTAAGAAAATCTCTCTATCTTCCCAACCTTCAGGGAGTTTAAAACTACGAACATAAGAACCAACTGGATTATAATCAGTAGGTACATATGGTGGATTTGAGGAGAATGTATGGGCGACATTGCGAAACATGGCATGTCCATATCCCTCCATCTGCCAATTTGACGGTACCTTTATATCATCCCAGTCTTTGATATCATAATCTGTCTGGTGAAAATCCCCTGGGGCCTGATCAGGGGTCTCTGACCAGTCAAATTTCCACCTACCATTTAAGGTTTGATGATAAGGTGATGATTTACGCTCCATAGTTAAGGCCTGTTCTTTATTTACAAAAGGCATTAACGTAGTATGTGGTTTAACCTGATTACGTTGAAAAATAGCAGGGTTCTCCCAATCATGGATATTATTTTCTTTTGAAAACATATTATTGGCTCCTTTGCGCATTATTTAATTAAATTATAATTCTCATTATCACTTTTTTCTAAACAAATACTTTCTTTAGCTAAAACTGTGCATGTTATATATTATAGCATTTCTAATTAGTTTGGCAACACAAACTGACTGGATAGAGAAGAATTTTCATATACTATATTTCTTAATTGCCCCTATCATTGCTTCAATATTCTCCCAGGGGACTTCTGGTTCTAGCATATGAGTAGGGGCCAGAATAAAGCCACCACTTTTACCTACTTCCTCTATCATCTTTTTGCAAACCATTTCCACCTCTTCCGGAGTACCAAAAGGCATTGTGGACTGTGTACCAATTGTCCCCCTAAACGATAATCTATCACCATACTTCCTTTTTATCTCAATAGGGTCCATACATTCTGGTTGGATAGGATTTAGAATATCCACCCCTACTTCAATCAATTCAGGAATAATGGTTTGTATATTCCCATCACTGTGATAATCCACTGTTATTTCTGGATTAATCCTTCGTGCTGAATTAATTACTTTATTTAATCTAGGTTTTATATATTGTCTCCACAGTTTGGGGCTTATCATCATATCCAGTTGGGTTGCTACATCATCACCAACATGTAAAATATCAACTCCACTTTCGGCATACTTTTGAGCCATTTTACAACGTATATCTGTTATTCGATCTAAATGATAATTGGCCAGATCAGGATTTAATACAAGATCAATCGTGAACCTCACCACCTAAATCATAGACAAGATTTAGATGGAGCTTCTCTTACTTCATACATTCTAAAAAAGCAATATACTACTAGAGAGATTTACAAGATGTCTGGTATTTAACTGTTTTGACCTGATTCAGGCTACCCTTAATCTTGATGGTGGGAACACAACACCATTATCCCTAGCTTGCTTTACAAGTTCAGGAATACATTCTTTTTTATACTTGCGTAATATATTTAGTGATCCATTAACATCAGCATTTATCTCTATCCCAGCATTTGTTCTAAAAAGACCACGTTTAATTCTACGTGATTTATCATAGTTTTTTCTATTGATTTCTTCTAAGTCTATTGCACTACATCCAGAGGTATAACTTTCATTAACTTTTATTACTTCTATACCTACTACCTTAGCTTTGTATTCTATTAGCTCTACTAATCTTTGTACAGGAATCTGTACAAAAGATTTATTGTAATTCATCTTTTGTTTTATATCTCTAATATCTCCAATAACTATTCTGGAAACTTCATTTTCTCTGGCCAGTTTAATAACTCTAAAACTGGCCCTATGAAGATAGTTAGCTATATAATTTCTACGTTTAATTCTTAAATTCTTAAGTTTTTTACTATCTTTAAAATGCTTACTTCCGCTTTGCTTCATCATAATAGATTGTAAGTGACTTAATTCTTTATTGAAATAACTGTTTTTGGATTTGATTGTTTTACCATTTATTATGTAATTCTCAGTATTATCTTTAAATGTCATAGTAGCCAAATTATTAAGCCCTATATCAATAGACATTATATTAGTACCCTCTGCTTTTTCCACTGGTTGTATCTTATATATCAAAAGCAGATACCATTGTTGAGAAAGTCTATCATACTTTATCCTTATCTGTTGGATTCTATCCAATTTAATCAAGCCTTCAACTTCAGTTGGGAGTTGAAGTTTAAGACAGTCCACTTGATATATAGATTCCATCTCTTTAGATAAGGAAAGTAGTATTTTACCTTCTCTGATCCTTATGGCCAATCTAGTAAATACGATTTCAGCAGGATTTTTAGCTGAATTCTTAAATTTAGGAGTACCTGGTTGTGCCTTATATTTTTCAGGATTTTTACTATAGTCTTTTAGAGAAGCAAAATAAGATTTCCAGTCCCGAGTTAATTGTTTTAATAGCTGCTGTCGATTATGGCTGTGCAAGTACTCACAGTGCCAGTTTGACTTGAAACGCTCTTCTACTCTAGTGTAAATAGGTTTAATATCATCATTATGAGTAATCTGATAGTTAACAATATTATACAGTTTAGAAAGATGCCAGACCAGGTCATTGACTATATTTAATTGTTTATGACTAAGATTTACTTTAAGTTTAAAAGAAAGTCTCACTGATATCCCTCCCTTCTAAAAATATTATATCATACATATGTTTGTATGTAAATAATATTTGGTAATTAATGTATCTAGGATTGGGAGGTTACCATAAATCAAAACCATCTCAATTCATCTCCACCCAAATCACAATTAAGATTTCGATGGAGTTTTCTTGAGATTATTTAGATAAAATGAGTGCGTATTAAACTCATAATATTCTCAACAGCATCTTTATCATTAGTAATATCTGGGTCAAACTCAATTTGCATGGGAGCAGTATTCCCGTAACCAGATTGAACTGAAGCAATTGTAACTGCCATTGCACTAGCAGCCCCATCTTCTATGAACCCGCATGAGGATTTGCACCATGGGATATTGGCTCACATGCTTTCCTACCATTTGGAGTAGCTCCAATTTTTTTACCCAGTGGTATTGTATTAGCCCAGGAAAATAAGCCTGGTACCATATTAAACCCATTAGGGGTATGTTTTTCAGTTACTATTTCAGTGAATAATTCAGATATTTTAACCGCATATTTATCTGCTGTCGAATCTCCACTCCCATATTGTGGAGTATTTTTCATTATTAATCTGGCCTGCTCTCCCTGTGAGCCATTCCAATTATTCTCAAGATGAGAATTTAGCTCTTCCCAGGAGAATCTATTTTCAGCTTCAATACGTTTCTCCAGAGCAGCAAATGAATCAGCAACTGTAGCCAGACCCTCTCCATCTACACACATATTATAAAATTCAACACCACCGTGAGAAGCATCTTGACCTTTTTCGATTGGACCATGACAACATAGATCAAGTACTAATTCTGGTAATACCTGATGCATATGTTTTAAATGAAAGTCCAAACCCTTAGCAATTGTATTTACAGCATTTTTAAGGTGTTTTACAAATTTATCCCATAATTCTGTCGTAC
>JBDNGI010000079.1:0-3257 GCA_041689345.1 Halanaerobiales bacterium | reverse complement strand
TGATCATCTTTAAGTATCTCCTTAATAGCTTTGACTATAATCCCCATGAATTTCTTCTGGGAAAAGAAGTTAAGGTCTCTGGCAAGGTTGTGGAATATGAGGGAATACCGGAAGTTATTATTTATAGTCCATTACAGCTATTTATTAAATAGCTTTATCGGTAATTTTTTCTTCTTTTTAAAAAGAGTTAAGCAATTGAGCCCGGCCTGGGACCATAGGTTCACATACCTGTCTTGCTTTACTTAAAGCAGGGCATCAAGTGGTTATGGCAGATAATTTATGTAATAGTAATGCTGAGACTATAGATAGAGTAGAAGAGATATCAGCTAAAGAGATTACTTTTTATCAGATAGATGTGACAGATGAAAAAGCAGTTGACATGATCTTTACTAAACATAACTTTGACGGTTTGATACATTTTGCTGGACTGAAGGCAGTTGGTGAATCTGTAAAAAAACCATTGGCCTATTATTATAATAATATTGTCAGTACTATGGTTCTGGCTAAAGCCTGTCAGAAGTATGGAGTAAACAAATTTGTCTTTAGTTCATCGGCTACGGTCTATGGAGAGAATCAAGTTCCTTTTATAGAGACTATGGAGCTTAAAGCTACTACAAATCCTTATGGTGAGACTAAAGCAATGAGTGAAAGGATTCTTACTGATATTGTAAAGGCAAATCTTGACTGGTCTGTAGCCTTACTTCGTTACTTCAATCCAGTAGGAGCCCATCAGAGTGGATTAATCGGTGAAGCATCTAATGGTATTCCTAATAATCTGATGCCTTATGTAACTCAAGTAGCTAAAGGAAAACTGGAAAAACTTCGTGTTTTCGGTGATGATTATCCTACAGTAGATGGTACCGGTGTTAGAGATTATATCCATATAATGGATTTAGCTGAAGGCCATCTAGCAGCACTGAATCATCTTAGTTCAGGAACACATATTTATAATTTAGGGACTGGTCAGGGTAGCAGTGTACTAGAGTTATTAAAAGCCTTTGAAGAGGTAAATGATATTAAAGTACCTTATGAGATTGTAGAGAGAAGACCTGGTGATATAGCCTCCTGCTATGCAGATGTATCAAAGGCAGAGCGGGAGGCTAGGCTGGACTGCCAGCCGGGATATCAAGGATATGTGCCAGGATGCCTGGCGATTTGAGAAGAAATATGGAATTTAGTCAGATCTAATGTTTAAAAGGTAAAAGGGCTTTACTTGATGGTAACTGGGATCAGTTAGGTAGATTAATGAATCAGAACCATCAGATCCAGGATAGTCTAAGTTTTTCTGGTGATCAGAATACTGAATTGATCGAAGCAGCCGTAGCTGGAGGTGCCCTGGCAGCTAAATTAGCTGGTGCTGGTTTGGAGGAACGATAATTGCCTTAACACTGGAACCTGAGAAGACCAGGCAGGCCTTGCTGGAAGCTGGTGCTGAGATGGTACTTGGTCTAGATCAGTCTGCCAGTGGAGTGGAAGTTTCTACTTTGGATCAGGCTAGTGATGAGGTAGCAGCCACCGCAGGCTAAGGATGTGAAATCATGTTTTATATCAGTCTTATATTAGTTATAGCTCCTTTTCTAGGATTATATCTATATTATCAAACTACAAAAGTCAAACTGGAGAGAATCAGTATTACTTCAGATAAGATTAAAGATGGTCTAAAGATCTTGCATTTAAGTGTTCATCACTTTAAAAAAATAGGGAGATTAGAAAAGAAGATAATCTCTTATCTTGCAAGAGAAGAGTTTGATATACTTGTACTAACCGGGGATTATCTGCGAAATATTTCTTACATAGACGAGTTTGCTTCATTTTTAAAGGAATTGAAGCTTAATCAGCCGGCTTTTGCAGTAACAGGTGATAATGATTATAAGGTAAATCCTATTTTATGGAAAGAGTTTTTTGAAGAATCTGGAATTGTATTTTTAGCTAATCAAGGTTTTAGCCTAGAGATAGCTGACAATGTAATTAATATTATAGGGGTAGAAGCCCCTGGTATTGCAGATGATTTGAATAAATCCCTTAGTTCTCTTGATTTAAAAGATACTTATAATATAATACTCTCTCATTCTTATGAGATTTTAGAATCGGTCAAAGCAGAGATGGATATAGATCTAATTCTGGTAGGCGATACTCACGGAGGACAAATTAACCTACCTTTGATAGGAAGAAGGCTTATAGATTATCTTTTTAGATTTGATTTTTTAAAGGGTTTATATCATCCAGGGAATACCTATTTCTATGTAAACAGAGGTTTAGGAACTTCAGGTCTTCATTTCAGGCTCAGATGCAGGCCAGAGATAGCTTTAATAGAGATTAATGGCAATTAAAGACATAAAGTGAGTTTTTAGTTTCCCTAAAGGATGACCTAAAGACCCTAAAACGAATCCAGGAGCTTAGTGCAACTTATCACCCACTTCAAGAAGTGGGAGTTTTAGTGGCAGTTTGCTCTCGGGTAAAGCCTACCAGTTGCCAGCAGCTGTATCCAGTAAAACGGCTTTTATTAGTTCTAAATATAAGTTGGCTATAGATTCAACAATAGCTAGAGCGAATATAGAGGATATGTCTATCTATAGAGCTATAGGACCTAAGGTCATTGACTTACCATTAAAGAAACTTGAAGAAAATTATCAAATTAAAGTAAAATGTACTGAAATTAAAATATCTTATGAGCCCTGGACAGATGTTCCTGAAAGAGATAGTTTTCATACTATAAGTAAAAATATAAAAAAAGTTGAGGCGCTTAGATATATTTTAGAATTACATCCAGATAATAATTTTGTTTTAGCTTCATATTTTACTAGTTAATGCAGCAATTTCAAAAGTATCATAACCATCTTCTATTTTGCCTGTACTACCATCACGAACTCGGTCTAAGTCTTCTAATTCTTTACTGGCAGGCTTAACTATATCAGATTTATCACAACAAAATATAGTGTTTTCATCAATAAGCGAATCGATTGTATTAATATAATTATCCATAAGTTTTTCTTGTTCATCGAAGTTTTTAAAATTTCTTGATAAACGATCAATGGTTTTTTTAGTGATATATCTTCTTTTAATGCTCTAGCAATTTCACTTAACAAGACAGTTTGATTTTCTAATAATCCGTATAATCCTTGAAAAACAAATTTAGATTTTGGTTTACTTAAGTCCTTAGTAATTTTTTTTGAAAAACTTGATAATTTTCGTTTCAATTGATAGATAAGTTTGGTATAATTAATCATGGGTGAAATGACCTCCTGTTTGGTTTTTGG
>JBDNGI010000078.1:0-4799 GCA_041689345.1 Halanaerobiales bacterium | reverse complement strand
TATATGTGTTTCTTACCCATCCCTTTATATTTAATCTCTTAGCATTCCTTAAAACAAAGGCCCTAAATCCTACCCCCTGGACCCTACCCGAAATAATAAGATGTTTTTTTACTTCATTCATATATCTACGATTAGACCTCCCTATAAACATAGTTTGGTACAGTAAAACTTTCAGCAATAGCGCCTATTATACTTTTTCTACCAGCCCTTGTATATAATCCAGTTAATTGTTGATTATATGTAAACAAACCAAGTAAATATCCAAATTCTTCAAATTTCAATTGTTTATCAGCATAAGTCATCTCGCATTGTGGTACATTTATATATTCCTGGACTATGTATTCACTATTTATATTTTTATCTATAATATCATTCCATCCTTTATCTTCAAAGTCTTTGCCAGCATAAACCCCTTTACCGGCATATTGATCAAAAGGCTTCAGTATCCATCTGTTTTTTTTATTTTTAATATTTTGGATCAATTCTTTATCTTGAAAATCAACAATTCTGGTATAGGGTATATGATTCTTAATAAAAGTTTTATCATCTTCATTAAGAAATGAAACCTTATTAAAGTCATGTAAAATAGCAAAAAGGACTTTATTATGTATGATCTGTGAAACAAGACCTCCTACAACACAAACAGCACCATCACGATAGGCGTCAAGAAAATCAGAAATAAAGTCTGCCTCTTCTACTAGTCTTATAGTGGTAGCCCTACGATAAACTAATTTAATTTTCATATCATTGTAATATAGATGTCCATCGATATATTTTAGTTCTCGAGGATCACAGATAACTGTTTGATAACCAGATTGAATAAATCTTTTTTGAAATTCTTTAAACTCCGACATCGTTCCCTCACCATCAAAATCTACAATAGCTATATTAGGCTTATCATCAACACCATTATTAAACTCACGATAATTATGTAAAAGACTATCAATCCAGCTATAAAACAATTCAAATCTTTTCAAGCTATAATTTTTAAGTATTTCTTGGGAAGCAAGACTACCATAAATAACATTTTGTATAACCCTTACTTCATTCATAGCAGAGGCACCATCTGCATTCAATTCACAAAACTTATGTTGTCCACTTTCTTCATAAAAAATATCAAACCTACCCATCGGAAAATTATTTGTATAACCAGGATTAATTAAGATTAGTTCTTCCATTAAATCAGAAAAAGCAAAATAACTCCGAAACACAGGATTATTCTTATATTCTTTTATTACTTTATCTAATATTGAATTTAACCCATTTAATAATTTTTTTAATTCTTTATATTCATTTTCACTATAAAAAAGCCCTTGATAAAGGAATTCTACTGGTTCTCCTTTATAAATAGCTGTAGAATTTCCCACTTTTTCTTTAGCTAGTAGATAATCCCGATAACATAAATCAGGATTTTCTTTTGTGAATTTGTTAAATTGATTGTACATTTCTTGCGACATCTACAACTCCCCCTTGGACTTTACACCACTGCAGCGAATTTATTTTATTGCTGGTCCTATTATATTGATTTAATGTCTTGTTTTTAGGTATTCCATTATCAATGACCATTTCCTTTAAAAAATCCAAATAAAATAATTCTTCTTTATTTAAACTAACAGAAGCCATTTCCAGTAATTCTAACATAAAATTTAATAAGGGTTTACCATAATCCTCTGATTTTACTCCGTTTTTCCTTATACTATTTTTTATATTATTAATATCCTCTCCAGTATATTTTACCGCTTCATTATTTAGCTTATCTAGAACTTGCGGATTATATAATAATCCCTGCCAAAATGCAACATATGATATTGGGTATGGGTATGGTAGCGAATCTCCCATACGGATTTCTATATATTTCTTAAGGCGTACATCAGGAAAGGCCATAGTCAATAGATGTTCTGTCTCTTTATCTGTAAAACTAAGTGGGTCATAAATATCTTTAGTTAGTTGTTTTCCTGTATATATTAGCTTATCATTTTTCATTGTAACAATTGTAGGTAGATTTAATATGTATTCCGCATAATCTGCATATGAAAAATCCTCATTAAAAACACTTTCTAGCAAGCCACACCTATCAGAATCACAATTGTCCCAGATAACAGATCTAATGTTATGATGTGACGTAATATCACCCTCAAAAAAAGGCCCATTATCAAAAAAGAAATAAATTAGAGGAGATAAAAAGTAAGAGACACGCATCTTCTTTATAAAGTCCTCTTCACTATTATAATCCAAATTAAGCTGTATCGAAGCAGTACCCTTCATCATATTGTGGGCATATTTACCTTTATCTTTAAAATAATTATACATATAATGATATCTTTTTTTAGGTAGTAATTCAATATCTTTAATATTAGTAACAGGCTGATAACCTGCGGCTAATAATATCTTTTCCCCGGTCCCAATAATAGGAGTAATTTGATCTAAAAAATCATTATATACTTCTTTAATTTCTTTTATTGTTTTAAAAGGATGTAAACTTAGTTCAAATTGTCCGCCAGGTTCTAAAGAAATATCGGAATCTTTGCCTTTAAGTCCTAATATATTTTCATTTTCATAAATACCTTCCCATCCTTTTTTTTCTAGACTTTTTAGAATACCTTCTAAACCGTTAACACCTTTATATGGCACAGCCTCTAAATTATTATTTAATATAAAATGTTCAATTTCCAAACCTAGTTTATAATCGTTAGACTCACCCGATTTGAAGTAAGCAACTAAAGAGTCAACCTTCTTTTGATATATTCCTGGATTCATATTATTTTCCTTTCAAGTAAGTTATATATTATAAGAAAAAATTGATTAACTTTCCCTTGCATTATCATCATTATACCTATTATTATGAAGATTATTTATCTGATTTTTTTGTTTACAAAAGCAGATTGCCAGATTATAAGATTCAAAGTATATAGATATGTTAAACTTATAGATATATATTTATAGATAATTTCTATTTTTCCTGCTTTTTTTTAGTATTATATTAATTAGTTATAAATATTACCCAGTTTTTAGATTTAACTTAGCTATATTATATCATACGCCTGTTCGCGCGGCAAGACTATGCATGATATCTATTATTTCTACTTGCTATTTAATTATTGTATAAGTATAATTAGAACAAGCAAACGAATCATAGAAAGGACGTAATAAATGATTAATAAAAGATTCCTTCTTTTTTTTATATTAATTATAGTCTCCATTATTCATTCACCACTACTAAAAGCAGATTTTAGAGTAATAATAAACTTTGATGATGGCTATGATGGTGTTTTTACAAAGGCCTTTCCCATCATGCAGGAACACAATATACCTGGTGTGGTATTTGTAATTACAAACCAAATCGGCAAAAAAAACCATTTAAGTATCGATCAATTAAAGGTTTTAAGAGATTCAAACTGGGAGATAGGGTCTCATAGTATCTGTCATTATGACCTAACTCAGATTATTCCTTCAGTACTTGAACATGAGATAAAAGGTTCGAAAAAACACCTTTACAACCTGGACTTAATAGATGATTCATATGCTAGTTTTTCCAGTCCTAATACAAAATGGAATACAGAAATCGTAAAATTAGTATCAACATCATATCAATTAGCTAGAAGTAAAAGTCTTTATATATTAAAAGAAGATAAAATGTTTGTTGAAGATATTCTAAGTAAAGTTGTAGTCAAAAGTACTACAGTTAAACAGGTTGAATATTGGATTGATGAAGCAAAAGAAAAAAATCAACCATTAATACTTATTTTTCATGAAATCGCCAAAGATGGTAATGATTTATTTTACTCCCCTGAGAAATTTAAAAATCTACTTAAATCAATTAATAAATATAAAATTACAACTTTTAAGGATTACTATTTTTCAAAATAATATTGTGGTTATCCGACAGCTAACTGCCGCTAAGCTACTGCATTCGTTTTAGAGCTTTTAGCTAACACTTTATTATATATATTTAAACTTAATTATACTGTATTAATAAAATACCTTAATAAGATTTTTCACATACTCATATCCCTTTAAGTAGATATATATCTACTTAAAGGGATATTTTTAAATATGAATTGTATTAAATATCAACTACTATCATTTGGCATAATCAATATTCGACCCGGGAATATAATATCAGGGTCATCTATACTATTTAATCTTACCAGTGTATTTACATCAGTATTATACATTTGAGCAATTCGATATAAAGTATCTCCTCTTCTTACGTAATAACGTATAAAATTAGTAGGTGGTCTTGGTATTTCTATAGGAAGATTTACTAATGTACCAGCTACTGGATTTTCAGGCAGACCAGGATTTACTCTTCTAATTGCTGAAACTGTTGTATTATATTCAAGTGCTAGTATTCTTAATGTTTCACCAGGTTGAAGAATATGTTGGGCATAATAACGATCTTGAGGTGGAGGGGGTTGATCTCCTTCCATATCTGCTATTAAAGTGCTTAATATACTGATTTGTCTATTTTGTAAATTGATTAAATTCTGTACAGCTCTAACATATCTAGGATCATATACAGAGTCTTCTAATTGATTATAAAGCCGTTGTATCCGTAACTCTAAATTATAAATTTGATTGGCTATCTCCAGGGAATTTGGCATAATTGCCTCCTTTCATAAAAAAGTAAATAAAAAATCATCTTAGATATCCCTGGTATATATTATGTAACTATATATATTTAGTGCAAAAGAAAAGACAGATTTCTATAATTTATCGATAATGCTTAATTATAAATTCCCTTTCGGATAGATCTATCTGAAGCAAGTCTTCCTTATTTAAATATTATAAAATACGTT
>JBDNGI010000077.1:0-3299 GCA_041689345.1 Halanaerobiales bacterium | reverse complement strand
TTCTGGAAAATATCTTTCTGAGGGTTGAAATTGATACTACTACAGGTGTTTTAAAGTCGATACTGGATAAAGAGACAGGTAAAGAGTTTGTTGATCAGGCTAGAAATGGTGGTCTTTATCGTTTTATTAATGAAGATGATCAAAAAGGAATGACCTCCTGGATAGTAGGAAGATATATGAAAATTGATCGGTTGACTAGTAATGTAAAGATAAAGCAGACCAGTAATGGTCCTGTTCGCCAGAGTGTTGAAGTAGGTATTGAATTTGGGGATTCTTGTCTTAAGTCAATAATATCACTTGACAGAAATTCTAAGTCTGTTAATTTTGAAGTGGAGTGTGAATGGTTTGAAAGGGGTAGAAAAGGAGAGGGGATACCCCAATTAAATTACTATATCCCTTTGGCTTATAATTGTTCTGCTTATAGGTATGATATTCCTTATGGTACTATTACTAGAGAAGGAATGGACAGGGATGTGCCGGCAAATAGCTGGGCCCTGGGGGTTCCAGAGCAAGAGAATAGCAGTGCTATGATGTTAATTACTAATAACAAATATGGATTTCGCTCTGTTGATAATTCATTAGGGGTTACTTTGATGCGGGGCTCATATGACCCTGATCCTTATCCTGAAATTGGGGAGCATAATTTTAGTTTTTCTTTAGCAGTTGTAGAGCCTTCATCAAATCGCCAGTATATTGAAAAGGCCTATGCCTATAACCATCCTTTAAGTGTGATGTCAGCTGAATCTAGTTCTGGTAAATTAGCGACTAAAGGCAGTTTTATAGAGCTTGAAGAAGGTACTGTCATATTGGCAGCTGTCAAAATGGCTGAAGGGTCAGAAGATAAGCTTATATTGAGGTTTTATGAAACAGATGGAGATAATTCTAATACTGTTTTAAACCTGTTTAAAGAACCTGTTAAGGCCTATTTTGTTGACATTAACGAAAAGTTGATTGATGGTGAATCTATTAAGATAGATGGTAGAAAGATATCTTTTAGAGCAACTGCTTATCAAGTTATTTCTATATGTCTGGAGTTTTAAAGATCTGTTGTTGTTTAAGAGGATGTCTGATAAAAAACAAGAGAAGTGTAACATTAGAAAAGCTGTTAATAAGTTTTATTGAGCTTATACACTAAATATTAATAGGAGATGAATATTATGTTTAAAGTAGCAATGTTGAGTGGTTGGCATGTTCATGCTAAGGGATATGCACAGGAGTTAAAGGCATTAGATGATGTAGAGGTTACAACTATATGGGATAATGATCAGGAAAGAGGAGCTAATTGGGCAAAGGATATTAATGCTGTTTTTGAGCCAGATCTAGATAAAATTTTTGCTAATGAAGAAATCGATGGGGTAGTAGTTACCACAGAGACAATAATGCATACTGAAGTAATTATTAAAGCTGCTAAGGCAGGTAAACACATTTTCACAGAGAAGGTATTGGCTCTGACAGTTAAAGAATGTAAGGAAATTGCAGAGGCTGTTGAAGAATCAGGGGTTAAGTTTTGTATATCTTTTCCTCATAGGACTCGTCCTGATTTACTTTTTGCTAAAGATGCTTTAGAGAAGGGCTTATTAGGTGATATAACACTATTGAGGATTAGAAATGCCCATAATGGTTCAATAGCTGATTGGTTACCTGAACATTTTTATGATCAGTCTGCTTGTGGTGGGGGTGCTATGATAGATTTAGGAGCTCATGGCATGTATTTATCTAGATGGTTGTTAGGAAAACCAGTTCGTATTACATCAATGTTTAATAAAGTAACTGGTCGTGAAGTTGAGGATAATGCTGTTTCTGTAATTGAGTTTGCTAATAAAGCACTTGCTATTAATGAAACTGGTTTTGTATCTACTAATGATCCTTTCTCACTGGAACTTAATGGAACAAAAGGGAGTCTACTGGTAGGAGGTCCATCTGGAGGAGTACATATAAATTCTATTGATACCGGATCTGAAATTAAAGGTTGGATTACTCCATCACAACTACCAGAGCCACTGCCAAACTCAACAAAACAATGGGTTGATGGGGTCATAAATAATAAAAAAATACACTTTTGTATAAAAGAAGGTATAGAGCTTACTGAATTAATGGAGGCAGCATATCTCTCATATAAGAATGGAGAAATGGTTGACTTAAATTAGTTGATATATCCAGGGAGATTATATTTACATCTCGGGTATGATATTATTTAGCAGGTTAGCCATTTAATAAAGTTATGGCTAATCTGTTTTTATGCGTAAATCTTGATTTAGAAAAGATATAGAAGTTCGAGGGGGGACAAAATTGAATAGAAGACAAATTGTTATAGACACAATAAATAATAAACGAAGAGATGTCTTGCCATATTACCTTGATTTAACCGATATAGTACGAAATCGGCTTATAGAGTTTTTTGATGACCCAGGATTTGAAAAAGAAGTTGGTAATTTTTTGGCACAGGAAAGAAATGAGAGTTTTATAGAATTAGATAATAGAAGAAAGCAAGATATGTTTGGGGTAGTCTGGTCTCAGGAACAGGAGGGTGATTTTGGAATAGTTGAAGAATATATTCTAAAGAAACCTAAAATTGGGGATTACTCTTTTCCGGAACCTGATGAAAAAATGATCAGAGAGAAGTGTGAAAGACTTGTTAAAGAAAAGGATTTATTTAAATTATATATAATTGGGTTTTCATTATTTGAAAGGGCCTGGAGTTTAAGGGGAATGGAAAATTTGTTAATGGATTTTATTTTAAATCCTGACTTTGCAGAAAAACTCCTTAATAGAATAGTTGACTATAATTTAAAGGTTATGGAAATTGTATTTGAGTATCCAGTTGATGCTATATTTTTTGGTGATGACTGGGGACAGCAAAAAGGATTAATCATGGGGCCTAAGATATGGCGTAAATTTTTAAAACCAAGATTAAAAAAGATGTACAGTAAGACTAAAGAACGTGGTTTGTATGTTGCCCAACACTCCTGTGGTGATATCCATCAAGTCTTTCCTGATCTTGTAGAGATAGGACTGGATATTTATAATACCTTTCAACCTGAAGTTTATGATGTGGAGTTTATGAAAAGGGAATATGGTAAAGATATAACTTTTTATGGTGGTATAAGTGCCCAACAATTGTTACCTAAGGCAACTTCAGAGGAAGTTAAGAAGGAAACAAAGAGACTGATGGATATTATAGGGAAAGATGGGGGTTACATAGTAGCTCCTACACATTCTATTCCAGATGATGTATCTACAGAAAATATACTTGCTTTTCTGGAAGTTGTGCAGAACCAATAAAGTGTTGCTATCAATGA
>JBDNGI010000076.1:0-8218 GCA_041689345.1 Halanaerobiales bacterium | reverse complement strand
ATATTGGCTGTTTGTATTGATCATGTTCGGACTTCTCCTGTTGCCATTGCTTATCTTGCCAGGTATAATTATCTAAAGGATAGATTACAGAAGCAGTACTAGGTCGTAATTCTGAATACAAGGCATAGGGATCTGCTTTTAAAATAAGGTGACCATTTGCATTTAAAATCTCATATTTATAATTATCACCTTCTTTTAAACCAGTAATGAAAATAACCCAGATTCCCTCGTTATTTATTTTTTTCATTCTATTCTTTCTTCCATCCCAATCATTAAAATCACCAACAACTGAAACATCCTGTGCATTAGGGGCCCATACCGCAAATCTAACACCCTTCTTCTCGTCTGATTTCATTATATGAGCTCCAAGCATTTTATAAGTGTAAAATAAATTACCTTGATGAAATAAATATAGTTGGTCATTATCGGGTATTATTTTATTATCTATATCAGATAAAGACATAGTTCCACCCCCATTTTGACTTGTATCTTAGTAAAGTACTTATACCCCAGTGCCTGATCTTTAGGGCTTCTAAAAGTGGGGTAAATACCCTAAAGTTAAAAATTTCTCTTTAAACTTCCTTCACATAATATATTCAGTAAAAAATAGATTATACCTTCTTGTCCAGATGTATTATCTTTATATAGAGAGAAAGGCGCCCTTAATTAGGACATCTTGATATTTTCTCTTATATACTATAATATTATTTCACATAACAAGTATGTTACACTTCTATATCTTCTTCCTTATCTACTTTTTTTGTACTAACCACTTCAACTGTATCTACTTCACTTCCTACTGCCGCATCATTTATAACCTGTGTATCAGCCCAGCGATCACCAAAACGCTGACCTTCTTCATCTCTCAGCACTAAATATATAATAAGATATATTTGTATACTATGAAATGTGCAAACAATCTTATCTTGATGACCTTTATTTAAAATAATCACCTTCTTGAAGAGGCTTTTCACTATTAAGAATATTTAAAACTGGGCTTAAGAGTTATTGCACAATATGTTAGTATATTTTCTTAAATATTTACCATATTATTCATTGTTCTAATCTATTATACAGCAATTATTATAGTATTACAAGGAATTATATTTATCTAAATAATCTCAAGAAAACCCCATCAAAGGCTTATATATGATAGGATGTCGATTTTACATAAATAGATTTATTATCATAACAGATACTATCCCCAAAATTACCGTCAAAAATATATTCTTTTTATATATCCCAACAATAAATGTCGGCACTGCTGCCAGCAAGAAAACATTATGATAGTTAAGCATTAATTTTCCCTCAACAATTAATATACCAGGAGTAAGTAAAGCAGCTAAAATAGCCACTGGTATAAATCTCAACCAGCGGATAATAATTTCTGGGATTTCAATTCTAGTAAGAATCAGCAAAGGTAGAACCCTAGGAATATATGTTACCAGTAACATGCCTGCAAGCATTAATAGGTAGTTTTCAGCCATTTTTCAATCACCACCCCTATAGTGGCTGCTATAATAGTTGCCAGTATAATATTCCATTTGCCAGGCAATAGATAAACAAATAATAAAGAAGATAAACCACTAATTATCGCAACAAAAACATCTAATCTCCTCTGTATTTGCATAACAAGTAATACAATAAACATAGCTGGTAAAACAAAGTCTAAAGCAGGCAAATTACTGACCGGCAGAATATTACCAAGAATTGCACCAAATAAAGAACTAATAATCCAGCCTAAATAAGCGCTTACACCCAGTCCTAAGAAAAACATCCCTTTATCTTCATATTTATCAATACTAGCACTACATACTGCAAAAGATTCATCTGTAATCAAAAAACCTAAAATTGGCAAAAGACTTTTTGAGGTTTTTTTAAAATACAGACTTAAAGAAGCACTCATCAGTATATGTCGTAAATTTACTAAGAATGTCATCATAATAATTGGTATCATACCTGCACCAACCGCAATCATATTAACACTAATTAACTGAGCAGAACCAGCAAAAACAATAACAGACATTAAAACTGTTTCAAAAGAACTCAAACCGGATTTTACTGCAAGAAGTCCATAGGCTATTCCAATGGGTATATATCCTAACAAGATAGGAATTGAAACCTTCACACCAGCAAAAAACGGATTCT
The DNA here is from genome assembly GCA_041689345.1 of Halanaerobiales bacterium. Taxonomy (GTDB): domain Bacteria; phylum Bacillota; class Halanaerobiia; order Halanaerobiales; family DTU029; genus JBDNGI01. The sequence continues at coordinate 6,070 of JBDNGI010000076.1, read as the reverse complement.
CCTCTTCCATAAGCACACCTCTTTTGTAATTACTTTTGTAAAATCAAACATGATAAAAACCCTATTTCTATTATTAATTACTTCATCAGGACCAAAAAACCTGCAAAGTGGAACTGATTACGCTAATAATTCTTTTATTTTCTAATTAAATGGGATATAATAATTAATATGGTATTATTTTGTTAGCAATTAGGAAAAATACATATTAGGAGGAATGCAAATGTTATCTGAAAAACTTGAGCAAGAGCTTAATAAACAGATTAAATATGAGTTCTACTCTGCCTATTATTATCTTTCTATGGCTGCTTATTTTGATGATCAGACCCTTGACGGATTTTCAAATTTCTTTAGAGTACAGGCCGAAGAAGAACAATTCCACGCCATGAAGTTTTATAACTTCATTAATGAAAAAGGTGGTCGTGTATATTTACAGGCTCTCGACCAACCACCACATGAATTTGACTCCATTGCTGATGTTTTTAGTAAAGCCTTAGATCATGAACGTTTCGTTACTAAAAGAATCTACACACTAATGGATTTAGCTAAGGAAGAAGGCGAACATGCTACAATAAGCATGTTACAATGGTTTGTTGATGAACAGGTAGAGGAAGAAGATACTATGGAAACATATTTAAAACAAGTTCAACGACTGGGAGAGCAAGGATCAGGTATCTATATGCTTGACAAGGAACTTAGTGCTCGCACCTTCACTCCACCTACAGATGGTAAGGAATAAAAACTATATTTTACATAAAGAAGGTATTCCTAGATACTAGGAATACCTTCTTTATTTTAAATAGACAATTTTGAATAATTTATGCATGAAAAATTTGAATAACCATCACTTAAAGACCCGAATAGTTACTATACATCTACTTATCAACAGTCCACAATTAGTCTAATAACCATCATCAAATTTTATATATTTAGAATAATATTTCCCGATATATGGCAGCAGTATAATTTGTGCTGCTATCATTCCTGGGCCACTTTTATAACCTGTACTTATACCTAAAAGCAGAATAAAATGCTCAAAAAATCCCCAGAAAAGTGTCCCTAGAATAATTCCTGCAATAATTACCGGAACCCTTAAACTTTGCCATAATAGATTTGGCATTCTATATTTATATTTCCTAAACCAAAAATTTATTTTATATCCTCCCCAAAAACCAGTCAAGAAAATATATCCAATAAATAGAGCAAAGAATATAGTCCCTAACCACGAAAAAGAAAAGATTAAAGACATTATTATTCCGATCAACAGTCCTATTAAGCCACTGCTAGAAGCCTTTCTCCCATTATCAATAATAAATTTATTTTCATTAAAGTACATATCACACACTACCCTTCACTCAATAATACCCTATCATCAGTCAATTCATGACCACTTTTTTCACTAAACTTTTTAACCAGATCATTTATAGTCATATCTTCTCTTTCTTGACCCTGTAAGTCTAATATTATCTTACCTTTGTCCATCATGATAGTCCTATTACCCATCTCCAGGGCCTGTTTCATATCGTGTGTGACCATTAAAACAGTCAATTTATTCTTATCAACAATTCTTTTTGTTATATCGATTATCTGAATAGCTGTTTTTGGATCTAATGCAGCTGTATGCTCATCTAACAATAAAATTTCCGGTTCACCCAGTGTAGCCATCAATAGTGTTAAAGCTTGACGCTGTCCACCAGATAGTAATTTAACGGGATACTCCAATCTCTCTTCAAGGCCTAATTCAAGCCAGCTTAACATCTTTTTAAACTCCTGTCTTCTCCCTTTATTAATACCCCGACTTAGACCACGCTTTTTCCCCCTCATAAATGCTAAGGAAAGATTCTCCTCAATGGTCATCTCAGCAGCAGTCCCTCTTAAAGGATCCTGAAAAACCCTTCCTACTAAAGGTGCTCTCTTATATGTTGGCCATTTTGTTACATGAATTTCATTAATGTTAATATTACCTAATTCAGGTAGGTAAGTACCTGCAATCATATTAAGCAAAGTAGATTTACCAGCACCATTACTACCTATAATCGTAATAAAGTTTCCAGCATTTACAGTAAGATTAACTCCCTTTAAGGCATAGTTTTCATTTATTTTACCCATATTAAAGACTTTGTGTAGATTATTAATTTTCAGCATCTGAAGACCCCCTTTCCATGAGGCGATCAGCAAATTCATCCTGTATCATAAACTTCCTCAGTGTTGGGGCACCAAGAGAGAGTATAACCAATACAGCAGTAACGATCTTTAAATCTGTCGGTGCAAAACCCATCTGTAAGGCAAGAGCAATTGCTAACCTATATATAATAGCACCAACAATTACTCCTAAGGTAGCTAAAGGTATTTTACTGCTTCTAATAACAACCTCACCTATAATTACTGAAGCTAAACCAATAACTATCATACCGATACCCATACCAACATCTGTGAACCCCTGGTATTGAGCAACAAGCGAACCAGATAAAGCAACTAAACCATTAGCCAGGGCCAGACCCATAATCTTATAAACATCAGTATTTACCCCCAGGCTTTCAATCATAATTGGATTATTACCTGTAGCCCTTAGGGACATTCCCATTTCAGTATAAAGGAAATAGTCTAATAATATTTTAATTATAAATACAATAATAATAAAACCAAATAAAGACACATAATCAGGGTTCATTCCTATTCCTTCAATAAACCCTTCAATATTATTAATAATTGTCGGCTGCCTTAACAAAGGAATATTAGACCTACCCATAATCCTTAGATTAATAGAATATAATGATGTCATTGTCAAAATACCGGCCAACAAACCAGCTATCTTTAATTTAGTATTTATAAGTCCAGTTATAATACCAGCACAAGCCCCGGCAGCAAAGGCAAATAATGTAGCCAAAAAAGGATCTGTACCCATAACTATAAATCTTGCTGTAATAGCGGCGCCCAGAGGGAAACTACCTTCAACAGTTAGATCAGGAAAATCTAAAATACGAAAGGTAATATAAACACCCATAGCCAATAAACCAAAGGCAAGTCCCTGCTCAACTGTCCGCAAAATAAGGTTTATCCACATAATTCCAACTCCTCCCTAATTAATTATAACCCCGCCCCAAAGAGCGAGGTTATATCTATTAATAAAAATTATATCTACATATTAAACATATTCTATAAACTACTAAAATCTATACTATTATAAAGTTATATAGCTATACTAAATCATAATTTGCTTTTTATCCGATAACTAACTGCCGCTAAGACCCCCTGGGCCTGACCTTTAGGGCTAAGAACGTACTTTATTCTATAATTTCAAAAGCAGTATCTCTTAATTCAGCAGGGATTTCTACACCCATAGCCTCTGCTGCATTTGCATTAATAATTAATCTTGTATCTTTCTGAGTCTCAACAGGCATTGTTTCTGCTTGGGCTTCTCCTTTGATTATCTTTAGAGCCATTCTACCTGTTTGACGACCTAATTCATAATAATCAATTCCTACAGTTGCCAACGCTCCAGCCCTAACACCACCTTCTTCACCAACTATTAGAGGAATATCATTATCCTCTGCTACAATAATAACTGATTCGATAGCTGAAACAACAGTGTTATCAGTTGGAACATAGATTGCATCTACTCTACCAGCCAAAGACTGAGCAGCCTGTAATACATTAGCACTAGTATCAGCAGAAGCCTCAATTAGTGTCATTCCAAGCTCATCAGCAATCTCCTTGGCCATATTTACCTGAAGTACTGAATTAGCCTCACCAGCATTGTACACAACCCCAATATTCTTCGCATCTGGAGCAAATTTGCGAATAAGATCAAATTGTTTATCCATTTGCTGCATATCACTAGTTCCAGTTACATTTGTATTGGGTTTTTCAGCGGTTTCCACTAAGCCCGCATCTACGGGGTCAGTAACTGCCGTAATCAAGATAGGTGTATCATCAATTACATTAGCAACCGCCTGAGCTGTTGGTGTTGCTATCGCTAATACTAAATCAAGTTTTTGACTATCAAATTTCTGTGCAATTGTATTAGCTGTTGACATATCCCCCTGTGCAATCTGAATATCATAAGTTACATTCTCGCCTTCTACATAGCCATTTTCTTCAAGTATATCAATAAAACCCTGTCTCGCTCCATCTAGAGCAGGATGCTCAACAATCTGAATAACACCTATTTGTAGGTTATCATCTTGTTGACCTTGATACACAAAAAAAACAACTAACGCCACCACGATGGCTATCAAAAAAATATAAATACCTCTACTTCTCGCCTTCTCCATATTATCTCTCTCCCCTTTATGTATTAAAACATACTAGTTATCTAGATTATAACATGTGTAATAATAACCTGTCAAACCCTTAAAGAACCTATTCAAAAAGTCACAGTATATTGTCTGAGGATTAAACATCCCTTCATTAACTGCGATCTTCTTTTATAACTTAGTTAATCCATTCCTACCGAATCGAATTATATCTCAATTAGATGTTTTTATTATGTAATTATAAATATCTATCAATGGTAACTTATGCTTAGCGGCAATCTGCTTACAGTCTTCATATTCAGGAGTAGAATTAATAAGTTCCCCTCCCAGATAGGCTTTTTTTATCCTAACTTCTCCCCAGGGTGTCTGAATATTTTCCACTTCTCTATCGAGAGAAACTCTAGTCACATTTTCATAGATTCTAATACCTAATGAACTGCTTTCCTTAAAAATAATATCCAGTGATTTTTCTAAGACTTCTGCTGTCTTACTATCTATCAAGACATTAAGCTTAACTGCCGGTCTATTCTTTTTCATCTGTATTGGTGTTAAATAGACATCAAGAGCACCATTAGCAAGTAACTTTTCAATTATATGTTGATAATATTCAGGGTTCATATCATCAATATTTGTTTCCAGAATGGTTAAACTATCTTCATTATACTTTTTTTTTACGTTATCCTGCTCAAATAGATTATTAGGATTAATCCTTCCGATATTAACTCGTAATAAATTTGGTATCTCTAAATCCCTACTACCTGCACCATAACCTGTGGCCTTTATCTCCATATCTGGTCTGGAAGCAAAACTTTCTGCTAATGTAGTAATATTAGCAGCTCCTGTTGGTGTAACTAACTCACTTTTAATACCAGTAGAATAAATAGGAACACCTGATAGGAGTTCCATTGTTGCAGGTGCTGGCAAAGGCATCTTACCATGCTGGCATTGTACAAAGCCAGTACCAGTATGAACCCTGGAAGCAAAGACTCGCTCAATCCCTAATAATTCCATACCAATAACTGAACCCACTATATCTACAATCGCATCAACTGCACCAACTTCATGAAAATGTATTTTATCTATATCAGTCCCATGGATTTTCGCTTCAGCTTTAGCAAGATTAAGGAAAATATTTTTACTCTTTTCTTTTACATTTGCTGATAATGAACTTTTATCTATGATTTGATTTATGTCAGTTAAATTTCGACCATGTTGATGTTGATGACCATGAAATTCAGTATGTTTATGGTTACTATTATGATTATCACAAGTCATATCCGTATCCTTATGGCTATGTTCTTCTCTATTTTCATGGCAATGTTCGGCATGATTATGATCGTGTTTACAAATATGTTCTCCCTGCTGATGCTGACAGTCATTTTTGTGTTTTTGATTATGGTCATCTTTATGTCTATGACCATCTTCTTGATAAGTATGGACATCTTCCAGCAAATCTACATTAACATATGTTCCTGTAATACCCTCTTTAACAACCTTTTTTGTAATAATCTTATATTCACTGCTTAATCCCAACTTGTCCAGTTCTCGTAACAAATCATCTAAACCAAGCCCCAGATCTAATAAAACCCCCAGAACCATATTACCACTAATTCCAGAAAACATATCAAAATATGCATCCACTATGGTGATCCCTTCCCTTCTATATTCATTTCAAACATCACTTAGACACAAATCAATCTTTTACACTCATGACCAACTGCTGCTAGATTCTTCCTGCTTACGATTGCAAGTAGCAGTAAGTCCCAGTATTAATTCGACTAAGCTTCAGGAATTCTCTGAAGCTAAGAACTCATTTT
>JBDNGI010000075.1:0-3798 GCA_041689345.1 Halanaerobiales bacterium | reverse complement strand
TATTAAAAATGCTAAAAATAAGGTGGATCTTATTTTAATTTAAATGTTTTGTGATATTATTAAACAGGCCGGATGGTTAAAAAATCACTGTAAGATTTTCCCTATAAAAATTGACCTATATATAAAAACGTTGAGTTATATATAAAAGCAAGCTTAGGGCATATTATTTAAGCCTTAAACTTGCTTTTTATGTCGCTAAAGTAATCATTTAGTTTTTTAATTTGCCTTCAATGGTATCCCAGAATTTTTCTGTGGCATTACCTAAACGCCAAATTCCAATTCCTTTAAGGTTATATTTTTCTACAAGATCCAGCTTAAAAGCTAGACTATTGCTATTTTCGAACCAAACTTCACGCTTTTTTTCATTTTCCCAATAATAAAAATAAGGGGTTTGAAATGTATCATGCCAGTTAATTTCAGCACCCTTTTCATTGGCTAATTTCTGTGCTTTTTTAGAACTAAGGTCTTGTCCATATCCTCCGGCCCAGTCATATCCATAGTTGGCAATTCCTAATAGGATTTTATTTGCAGGGAAGTATTCCAGGGTATAACGAATATTGTCTTCTACCCAGTCGATTGGTGCTATTGGGCCTGCTGGTCCTTTTGACCAGTGTTTATCATAGGTCATGATAAGCATTCTATCTACTAATGGTGCGAGTGCAGCATAGTCATATGCTCCTTGTATTTCTATAGGAACATCTATTTTCGGGAATACTGAAATAGTAATCATTTTGTTCATTCTTCTTAACTTTGATGAGAGATCTTTTATAAAAGAAGTGTATCCATTACGAGTCCATGGTGGAATAAATTCAAAATCAATATTTACACCTGCAAAATCATATTTTTCAACCATCTCTATAATATTATTTACTGCCTTTCTCCTAATCTCAGGGTCTACCAGGATCATATTATTTTCTTGACTATTATTAATTAAAGGTAAGACTTTAATGTTACGGTTTTTAGAGAAGGAATCTACTTCAAATTGATATCCACCATAACGTGTCTCAATCTCACCATCAAGCTTAACTGTGTACCAGAAAGGGGCAACCATATCGATATTTTTCGAGTTTTCTCTTAATGCTTGATATGAGTCTGCATCAGGTGTAAGCCAGTTTACATGAAAACCAAGGATTTCTCTATTTGTATCATTGAGGTGGTTTTCAATAATAATAGGATTTTCTTCCTGGTCATAATTAGAATTAACTGGGTCAGAGTTGTTATCTCCAGCAAATCGGTTTATAATAAATGATACAAGTAAAAGAAGAATTCCCTTTAACCAGGGGTATTTTTCGGTAAGTTCTGTATTAATAGCAGAGACTGTTGGTGTTGTTAATATTAGTAAAAAAGGTAATAGTATAAATATTAATAATAAGGAGGATATCGTTTTTTTATGTTTCTTGTATAGGTTCACCTGTAGGCACCCTTTCTATGTTAGATTTTCCGAATTAGTTAGCTGTATAACATAAGTAACCGGACAATCTCTATTATAAAGGAAAGCCAAGGGTTTCTTCAATGTATAATTTATGACATTAAAGTAATATATAACCATCTTATCTAAGTTTAGATAATTTTTGGGACAAATTTTTGAGACTTAAAGGATTAATGACTTCATAATTTATATTATTAATATTTTGTGAACTTGTTTTTAGGGTATAGTAATCTATTGAGATTTGCTCAAGATTTCTGGATTCCCAGATTAATCCAATAAACTCCATCCATTTTATATCAGAATTAATATTTTCACTTGCAATCTTATATAAAGTACTGATTTTAAAGGTATTTTCAAATCTGGCCAACTTTTTAGCCAGTGATATGAAGACTTCTTGTTGTCTTTTTATACGACCAAGATCCCCATCACTGGTTTGTTTTAAACGTACATATTTTAAAGCTGTAGTACCGTCGAGAATAATATCTCCTTTTTCCTTACTAGTATAATCCCATTTATTTACAAGTTCGTTGTTAGTTGTATTAATGTGTACTCCTCCTAAGCTGTCAACCACCTTTTTAAATCCTTGATAATTTATAATTGAATAGTAGTCTATTTTTAGATTAAATAATTCTTCTAGAGTTACTTTGGTTAATTCTGCACCTCCATAGGAGAAGGTAGAGTTTATTTTAGTTGCTCCTTTTTCTGGGATTTCAACCATAGAGTGTCTAGGGATTGAGATTAGTATTGCTTTTTTCTCCTGAAAAGAATATTTGATTAGCATTATAAGGTCACTTTTGTTTTTATTTGTATCACTTTCATCAGTACCAAAAAGGGCTATTGTTATTGCTTGCTTTTCTACTTGATTAACATTATGGTCACTTTGATTATTTTTATCTATACTGTGGGAAGGAGTCTTAATTAAATCTTCCGCTTCTCTGACTTCTTCTTGTGTTTGAATGCTTTCTGGAATAGGTTGTACAGTAAGTTTCTCTATTTGAGTGACATCTTTTTTAGATTTTATTACTTTTTCCTTAGGTTTGGTGTTTTCTGCTTTAGTTTGTAATTCTTTTACTGGTAGAGTGGTATTTTTTTTAGATTGTAAAAATTCTTTCTGGGTTTGAGCGTCCGTTTGTTTAGCCTGCAAGATTTCTTTCCGGGGTTGTGGTTGCATATCTTCTTCTATAGCTTGTATGGATTCTTTAGGTTGCAGGGACTCTTTCTGCGATTGAACCCTTTCTTGTTCAGGCAGTACGATTTCTTGATGTCTGAGAATGTCATTTTGTTTAGTTTTTAGAGAATCTCTCTGAGATGTTAATACCTCGGGACCAATCTCTATTTTGTTTTTAACAATAAATTTTTTTGCAGGCTCTTTTAATTTATTTTCTGTTACTTGAGGAAGTTTTGTACTGGTTTTTTCTTCTTCCTGTAGAAGTTGCCCTGATTCCTCTAGCAGTTTTTGTGTAGATAAAGTATCTGTTTTTTCTGTTTTTTCTGCCAAAGACTCTTCTACTTGTAATTGGTCTTGTTTATCTGTATTGATACCATTATCATCGTCAAATAATTGATAGGAAAAAGCAATGATAATAATTAATAATACGAATATCAGTGAAAATAAAATTCTTTTTTTCACGCTGGGTGCCCCCTGTCTAATAGTCTTGTCTTATAATGTATATGTATTGAGTATAAGAAAAATGTGTACAAGACCTTTTTTTGTTAGATACCAGTTGAAATAGACAGTGGTGTTTTTTAGATAAATATATAAAATAACGAAGAGGATAGGATTATAATTTCTTCCTATATTCAGTAGGTGAACAGCCGCATAGGTCTTTAAAAACCCGACAGAAATAATTTGGATCATTGTATCCGACAGAACTGGAGATATGTTTTATAAGTAAGTCTGATTTTAGCAATTGAATCTTTGCTTCTTCTATGCGTAATTTATTAATGTAGGCCCTGATGTTGGCCTGCATTTTCTTTTTAAACAGATGGTTTATATAGGATTCACTGCAGTGGCAAAAGTCAGCTATATCAGCGACATTAAAGTCTTCTTTAAAACGGCGGTGAAGATAATCGAGAACATGATGCAAAATGTAGTCTTCAGTTGAGTTATATTTTTTTTCTTTGAGTAGTTCTGGATGCGACCTTTGCAAGCTATCGTAAATTTCAGAGAGATAGACGGAAACTATATGAAGCAGACTATTGATTGTTTGGGGAGATGGACTTTCTAATAATAAAGATTTATTATAAAGCCCTTGGAGTTTTTTATAATCCAGCTTATATTCCCGACCAATTCGCTTCCAGAGGTAATTAAGTGTTTCTCTATTAGAATGAAAAACACCAGCACTAATAAAACTTATTAGTTTATGTTG
>JBDNGI010000074.1:0-3629 GCA_041689345.1 Halanaerobiales bacterium | reverse complement strand
AAGATGCCCCACCAGTAATAACAATACCAGCAGGTGTTAAATCCCTTGTACCTACACGGTCAAGTTCCCTTTTTACAAGTGTAAATATCTCTTGTACTCGAGGTTCTATAACCTCACATAAATTCATAAGTGGTACCTGCTTTTGCTTTTTACCACTAGCTGTATATACATCAATAAATTCATCCTTACCAACCATATCACTTAAAGCACACCCATATGTAATTTTAATTTTTTCTGCTTCTGTTATAGGTGTCCGTAAACCTACTGCAATATCATTACTAACATGATTTCCTCCAACTGGTAAAATGGCTGTGTAACAAATACTACCTTCTTGAAATACGACTAAATCAGTAGTACCACCACCCATATCTACAAGTGCTACACCTAACTCCTTTTCATCTGTTGTTAAGACAGATTCACTTGAAGCAAGAGGCTCTAATACTATATCATCAACACTTAAACCAGCCCTTAATACACTCTTAACAAGATTTTGTATTGAGGTACTTGAACCAGTTATAATATGTGTTTCGACTTCAAGCCTAACACCTGACATGCCTAAAGGGTCTTTTATACCCGCACAACCATCTACAATAAATTCCCGGGCCAGAACATGAATCATCTCTTCTTCAGCAGATAAAGGAATTATCTTAGCAGCATCCATAACTCTTTGTATATCTGTTTCTTTTATTTCTTTTTGCTCACCAGTTACTGCTACAACACCATGACTGTTTAAAGAAGAAATATGGGCACCAGCAATACCGACAAAGGCAGATTCAATAGTAATTCCTGCCATTCTTTCTGCTTTTTTGTAGGCATCTTTAATAGCCTTACTGGTTTCATCAATATCAACAACAATACCCTTTCTTAAACCATGTGAAGGAGAGATACCAATTCCTATTATATCTAAATTATTATTATCTTCTGCAACCTCTGCTATAATTGCACAAATTTTTGTTGTCCCAATATCAAGTCCGGTTATAACTCTGCGACCTCCCACAAATTTTTACCTCCTCCCACTAGACTATCTATATTAACTCTTCTATATTGCTATTTCCATTTTAACTCTAAAGAAATAATTCAACATTAATGTTTAAATTCCTCTTTTTATCAATAAATTAATTATTTAATTTTATCACAGGTTTTTTATACAGAGTTACATCTATATATTCTACATCTAATTTTTCCTGAGTTATTTTAATAATAATAGATTGTAGGACCCTAAATTTATCCATAAGTTGAGATGGCAGACCCAAATATATAGGTATATTTTGGTAACTAGCTGATATAGTATTCTCTTTATAGATGACTGTTACTATTCCAGCCCTAATACTTATATCTAATTCTTTAAGGGCTTGTACAATATCATTTAATACTCTAGAAAAACTAATATAATTATTATTTAAAGAATAACCAAGCCCTTTAATTTCAGGAACTGAAAGCCTTGATTTTATAGAACCTGTCTCAACTATAAAACCATTACTAGTAAAAAATATATACTGACCATTATTATTTATTTTAGCTATAGGTTCCCTTTCTTTGATATTAAGTCTAATCTGATTAGGATAATTCTTTATAATATCAACACTTTTAATATAAGGATGTAATAATAGATCTTTATTAAGATCACCTTGGTCAAGAAATAAAATATTAAGATTGATATATGGCTCTATAATATTTATTATCTCTTCTTTTGTTATAATATTAAGACCATGATACTCAAAGTTAGCAATATGAAAAAATGGAGAAAGGGAAAACGAAATTAGTGCCATAGTACTGATAAAAGCTACTAGATAGACTAAAAGTTTATTCTGTGACATATATTATTACTCCTTCCCTTAGGCCATTTCTTTACTTTTTCTTACCTTATCAATAAATAGTTCTCCAACACGATAGACATCTCCTGCTCCTATTGTAATAACTAAGTCTTTGCTCCTGACAATCTTGGTAAGATATTTTACTACATCATTTAAATCAGCAATGTAATCTACCGGAAAAGAACTACATTTAGCAATTGACTTAGCCAAATCTGCTGCATTAACACCAGGTATTTTCTTCTCACCGGCTGAGTAAATATCTGTAATAATTAGATGATCAACAAATTCAAATGAATCATTAAAATTATTCATTAAATGTTTGGTACGACTATACCTGTGTGGTTGAAAGATAGCAATTACTCGCTCATATCCTGTGTTTTTAGCAACTTTGATCGTTGCTTCAATCTCTGTTGGGTGATGAGCATAATCATCTACAATCAAAATATCACCCAATAATCCTTTTTTCTCAAAACGTCGGTGAACACCAGAATATTTCTCTATACCAGATTTAATCTGTCTATAATTCATACCTGTATGAATAGCCACCCCTATCGCTGCTAGTGAATTTAAGACATTATGCTTACCTGGAATTTGTAGGTTTACTTCAGTAATCTCTTTTCCATTTACATATAGTTTGAAAATACTTCCAAAGGGATATAATTTGCAATCTTTAGCCTGAATATCACCTTTCTCAATACCATATGTAACTACTTTATTATCATCAATATTAACTAAACTCATTAATAGCTCATCTTCTGCACAGACAATAGATTTTCCTTCTTCAGGTATCTTTTTCAAAAATTTTCTAAATGTAGTTAGTAATTTTTTTTCCGAATCATAATAATCTTGATGATCCATTTCAACATTAGTTACTACAACAACTTCAGGTTGATAATAGAGAAATGATCCATCACTCTCATCGGCTTCAGTTAGTAAATATTCGCCTTCACCTAAGTAATAGTTACCACCTATAGAATCCAACTCTCCACCAACTAAAATAGTGGGATCCTGATTCCCTTCCATTAATATTGTAGCAGCCATTGATGTAGTAGTTGTCTTGCCATGTGTACCTGATATTGCAATTCCTTTCTGTTCTTTCATCAATTCTGCAAGCATTTCAGCTCTTTTATAAACATATATATTACTCTCTCTTGCATAAACCAATTCGGGATTCGTTTCTGGAATAGCATTTGAAATTACAACTAACTCTGCCCCTTGTATATTACTTGCATCATGTCCAATAAATATTTCTGCACCTTTTTCACGTAGCATATCTAGTAAATGTGAATTATTCAAATCTGAACCACTTACTTTAATTCCTTTTTCTAACAGAATTTCAGCAATTCCACTCATTGAAATACCACCTATTCCAATAAAATATACCTTATTAAAACTTTCCATCTACTACTCACCTCTTCCCATCTTTCACTTAATAATATATGCAAATTAAGAATCTATTGTTAACAGTATAGTTTGTACTAAAAAGTGGATATATATATTCGCTTTTATTTCAGGTTTTAATATTTATTTTACTTAAAGTTAACACCTTAACTTAATTCCATAAGTACAAAAATTTGATGATATTAGTTAATGTAACCATAGTAGATATATTATAATTTTTACTAAGCTAAAAATCTGTTGTAATTTCTTCAATTAGACGAACAATATTGTCTACCGCCTCTGGATTACCTAGTTTTCTACTATTCTTTGACATAGTATTTAATTTTTTTTCATCAGAAAATATTGATTCTATCTGCTTTATTAATATTTTACCAGATAACTCTTTATCTAGAATAACTTCTGCTGCCCCGTGTT
>JBDNGI010000073.1:0-9663 GCA_041689345.1 Halanaerobiales bacterium | reverse complement strand
TTATTTACGTAAGAACCACCTGCTTTCTAAAACTTGATAACCTATTTCTAATATAAGGAATAATCCTTTCAAGTAATTTATTAGGAGCAAAGCGGATATGTCTATACCAACTATTACCTACTATATTGCCAGCTACTTTATTGAATATCCTTCTTATTCTTCTTATGTGTTATTCTTTAATTGCTATTTATGTTTTCCTAATTGCTAAAATTTAGCAATTAAGATATCCTAAAATAATCTTCTTCTGAAAAAAGCATCCTTTCTGTGATTGTCATATAAAGTACTAAGTAACAATATTACTTAGTTCTACGTAATATATTGTAAATATTTGTTTGAAAGAGTTGATTATATGGGAAATTATCAAAACGATAAAATGCATATGCATAATTATACAGGTACCACTACAGTAAATGACAATCATCTGCATAATTATAGTGAAACGACAGGTCAAGCAATTATATATCGTGAAGCTCATTATCATGAATATAGGGGTTGAACTACCACAAATGATGGACACCGCCATTACTATGAAGGTAGTACTGATTCATCGATAAGTACTGCAGGGGGTCATATTCATCTTATGGAAGGACGAACCAGTATGGTTGATAATCATATTCACTATTATGAAAATGATACTGGAAGAGCAATTGATCAGGAACAAAATAGAGACCGTTATAAAGGATACTCAGAAAACTAATCTAAATAAAGCCCTGTCTAAAAAAAGAGTTCTAATAATTATTAATCAATCCCTGAGGAATTAATTGATACCGGTTAAATTGAAGATAAGTAAAACGAGCCATCAAATATATTAAGACATTTGATGGCTCGTTGATAATTAATATTATATTTTAATAGTTATAGAATCGATGTTATGTAAACTCTAAAAATATCTAACTAGAAGAACTTAAACAGTTATAGTATATACCTGCCCAATCATATTATTTTAAATGTCAGCATCTGTAGTATATTTTTCTGAAGGAGGTAATGGAGAAATAGTCACATATAATACCAATGTGCTTTCTCCGGTATTATCTACAGACATTTCTTCTGCTCCATCGAGTTGTATCAATTCATTTTCACTCATAGCCACTGGCTCGTTGTTTACATTAACATCTGCATTACCCTTTAATACCTGTAATAGCACAGTACAATCAAAATGAGTGTGGGTTGGCAGCGACTGTCCAGTTGCAATATTTAATATAAAAGCCACTGTATTCTGATCATTATAAATTATTCGTTTTGCAATCTTATCCTCTGGTTCAACTATATATTTACTTAATGTAAATTTTTGCATATTTATCACTCCTCTATATAGATCAAGTTTAACATAGCAATAACTATTAGTATGTAATATATTTAACCATTTCATACATCAAAAAACTTTTAGGAAGAATTTTATTTAACATCATCACTTATATCTACAGTATCCTTTCCTAATTTATCATCTTTTAAATCAAAATATATATTATCATCTATTGGATTGTACACTGCCAGGATAACCTCTTTTATATTTAGTATATTATATTCCTTTAATTTATCATCTAACCATTCCTTGTTAAAACCATTTTGTTTGAGGTTACTTTGAATTACCTTACCATCTATAATTAATTCAACACTTATGCTTTCTTCTTGCCCTTCTAGATTCAAATCCTCTATAGTAACATTTTTCTGATCAGCATTAGGCAGTACACTAATTGAACCATCAGTCTCTAATATAGCAAAATAAACATCTTTAATATCAAAGACATCTTTCTTACGCAAACCTGAAACTAAGTCCCCAACATTAAACCTTGCTTTTTTCATATTACTTTCAAGTATCTTTCCTTGATGGATTAAAACTATTGGTTCTCCCTCTATTAACTTCTGTGCTGGTCTGTTTTTTAATGAAATAAACTGCATTAAGATAGTCAAACCAGCAAATATAATGAGACCTAAGGCATGGTGCCAGGTTCTCTGGTTCAAATCTGTTGCTATGATTCCTGCAATGGAACCTAAAGTAATCCCATTAATATAATCATAGAAAGTTAACTCAGAAATCTGCTTTTTACCAATTAATCTAGATAAAAAGAAAATAGCAAAAAAAGCAAAGATAGTTTGTATAGTTATCTCAACAAATTCATACATAACTTTGTGCTTCAATAGAATCGAAAACTACAGTTGATGAAGGTTTATCAAACACAGTAAATATTGGTAGAGGCCCTGCAAGACTTGTATTTATTTCTTTCGAAATTAATAGTCTTGATCGAATCAGTAGTTTAGCGCCAGATTTTCCCCGTATTTTACTAATAAATGATAATATGATTAGTAGAAGATCATGGAGTCGGTGGCTTGACCTGGCTAAAAACCGTGTTCATGGTTTGGGTCCTATTGGACAAGTAAATTAACATATATAAGCATGGTCATTAGTAATAATCTTATATCTAACTATATCTAGCAATTTATATAAATCATCTTCTGACATATAATTAAAATAAGGCAATTCTTCAATAGCATCTGCTCCTCATTTTTTGTTTCCCCTCGTAATTTAGTATATAATACTATTTATTATATGTACAGCAATAAGTATATCATAAGGATAATTACCTTGTAAAACAATAAATTTATATCCTGAGATTGAATATTTACTATTTGGAAAATTTTTTTAACTATTTTATGTTGACAATTAACATTAAAAATATTATACTATTATGGACAATATACAAAAAGTATTTTTAATTTATATATAACCACAGGGGAGTAGTTCAAGAAGGTAAAGTCAACAACCGGCTGTCTAGCCTGGCTTTATCTGCATAACTTACTATTATGTGAACAAGACCTATGGCATTTACCGCCATTAGGTCTTGTTCTTTTTTTTAGGATAGATAAGTTATATTCACCCTTAATAATCGGGGCTAAACCTAAAGTAAAAAGGAGAGAAATTTTATGGAAGCACTTATTCACGGTTATTTTTTATCATTTCCAACATTAGTATTATTTCTCATAATAGCTGGTATGCTTTATACCATAAGTAAGGGGGCTGATATACTGGTCGATGAAGCAGTTAGTCTTTCTATTCACCTAGGTATATCCAAGATGATTATCGGGGCCACTATTGTTTCTTTAGGTACCACTCTTCCAGAAGCATCTGTATCTGTTTTAGCAGCCTTAAATGGCAATCCTGATTTGGCTTTAGGAAATGCTATTGGTTCTATTATCGCTGATACTGGGCTTATAATTGGAATAGCGGCTATTATAGGATCCCTACCAGTTGATCCAATTGTTGTTAAGCGTCAAGGTAAAATACAGCTCTGGAGTGGTATCTTACTGGCAGTTGTCTGCCTGCCTTTTTTTCCCAATGGAAATGGGAACATTAGCCAATGGGTAGGCTGGTTATTTATCTCCTTTCTTATTTTCTATATCTACACATCTATCAAATGGACAAGAAATAGTAGTCTAGATGAAACAGCAGTAAGTAGTATTGCTGATGAAGTTATTAGTATAAATGAAGATGAAGATAGCCCCACTGAAATAGATACATCTAAAAAGACAACACTATTAACGGTAGGCACGGCTAATCAACAAAAAGACTCTGAAGAGACTCTATTAGTAGAAGAAAAAAGTCCTTTAGCAATGCAAATCTTCAAATTAATTGTGGGTATCAGCTTAGTAATCGGTTCATCAAAAATCCTGATACCAGCTGTAGATATAACAGCAGTTCGTATTGGTATTCCACAAAGCATTATTGCTGCAACCCTAGTTGCTTTTGGAACTAGTTTACCAGAATTGATAACTGCTGTTACCGCAGTAAGGAAAGGCCATGGTGAACTGGCTATTGGTAATATTGTAGGAGCTGATATTCTAAATGTACTTTTCGTAATTGGTGGTGCTGCCTCTGTAACAGCAGGAGGACTTAATGTTCCATTAAATTTCTATAAATTACAAATACCTACTATGATTATTATTCTTATTACATTCCGCTTATTTACAAAAGGAGAAAATGAAGAAATTACTACTAAAGAAGGTCTTGTCTTATTATCCATCTACATTATTTATCTAGTTTTAAATTTTATATGGATTTAACCAACCATAATATCTTCTTTAGGATAATGATATACTCCCTGTCGTTGTCTTTCAGCCAAGGCTACCGCTAAAGTTAGTGGCCCAACTCTTCCAACAAACATAGTAAAGGCAATCAAAAATTTTCCTATGACAGATAAGGTAGAGGTAATTCCTGTAGATAAACCTACAGTTCCTAAGGCTGAAACAGTTTCAAATAAAATATGTAAAAATTTTTTACCCTCAGTAATGGATAAAATCATAGTTACAATTATTACTATACTAAAAGCTAAAATAACGATGACTATTGCCTTCAAAGCAATCTCTTTTCCCAATCTTCGATTAAAAACCTCTATATCATATTTCCCCCTGATTAAATTCCAGGCTGTCAAAATTAAAACAGCAAAGGTTGTAGTCTTTATCCCACCACCTGTAGAACCGGGAGATGCACCAATAAACATTAGAATAATAACTAAAAATAAAGTATAACTATTTAATTGACCTGTAGGAACAGTATTAAATCCTGCTGTTCTAGGAGTAACCGAAAGGAAGAGAGAAGCTAATACTTTCTCACCAAAAGGCAAATTACCTAAAGTAGCTTCATTACTATACTCTAAAAAGAAGAAAAAAAGAAAGCTAGTTAATATTAATAATAAAGTAAATAACAAAACAATTTTTGTCTGTAAAGTATATTTTTTAAATTTCTTCTCATTATATAATTCGACCATAACTGCAAAGCCTAAGCCTCCCAATATTACTAAGAACATAACAACAAAATTTACTACAATATCCCCAGTAAACCCTTCTAAGCTATCCCCAAAAACATCAATCCCGGCATTATTAAAGGCTGAAATAGAATGAAAAATACTATAATATACGGCCTTCCAAAATGAATAATCCCAGTTCAATCTTAGAAATAATAAAAAAGCACCAATACCTTCAATAACTAGTGTAAAGGAAAGTACATATTTAACAAGCCTTACCAGTCCAGAAATCTTCATGTGATCTAGATCATCTTTGATCAAAAGCCTCTCTTTTAGACTTATCTTTCTACCTAGTATTAGAGCAGCTACGGTGGACATAGTCATAAGTCCAAGGCCACCAGTCTGAATTAAAACCAGCAAAACTAACTGTCCAAATATAGTAAATGCTGCAGCAGTATTAACCACTATCAAACCAGTTACACAGGTCGCTGATGTTGCTGTAAATAGTGCATCAGTAAAGCCTATACTTCCTTTTGCAGTAGTGGCCATAGGAAGCATAAGTAAAATAGTACCAACAGAAATTACAATAAAATAACCGACCACTAAAATTTGCGCAGAGCTTAATCTCATTTCTTTTATATGATTCAGCATATTTTTAACAAACCTTTCCCACCATTATCCTCCGCTGTACTCAGGTACTCAAATTTAAACAAGCATTTTTATATTACATCCTAATATTCAATTTTTCAACTACTATTTATTCTGTTATTATTACATCACCAATATTCATCAAGAAGAAAAAATATATATCTTAGTAAAATAGTATAAATAAATCTTTTTCGTAGCAAAATAATATTAACTAAACAGATAGAAAAGGTGATTTTATGAAATTATATTTTATTTACCCAATATATACAGCTATCCTTGGAATAATTCTTATATCGATAGTCCCCCGCAAAGATATTAAGAGATTAGCTTTTTATGGTATTGCTTTAGGGGGAGTAATGGATACATTAGCCATTTTTCTTGTCACCTTTTTATTGAATTTAGGAAGCTATATAAATTATGGTCCTTTCGGGTTCAAGGGTTTCACCTTCTTTCCACCAATAGCCTGGTCTATATGGTTTATAATGTTCTTTTACATCCTGCCAGATAACAAGTTTTTAAAGCATTTTTTTATTGTTACTGCAGCATCTTATGCAGTATTATTTTCAAATATATTGGTAAACCTGGGTATCATGAAATGGAATAAAAGTGAAATAATTGTACCATTTATAATATATATTGTATGGTTTTATACAGTTGTGTGGATTAAGAAACGAGTAGATTAGACATTTTTTTGCTTTGTTACCTAGCCCCTATGGCGTTCTTCGATCATATTTCGAGCATCCTCAACCCATCGAAGAGAACGGAAACGATGGAATATCCAGATTAACTGTCCGCTAAAGTCGGTCAAAAGTCCAATAAAAATTCCTGTAAGTTTCAATCCCAGGGGTACACTTAGAAGATAACTCAATCCTAACTTAAATAAAGTCTGATTTATGACTGAACCATAAAATGATGTCCTTGTATCCCCTGCCGCAGTCAACAAACTGGATAGTACATTATGACAGGTCATAATAAGTGCCCCTATGCTCAATACCCTTAAAAATTTGACTCCATAAGTTGTAGTAATGGAGTTTTTTGTAAACACACTAAGTAGAAAGGGAGCAAAAATAAAAATAAGTCCACCTGCTAAACCAATCGTGATTAAGCTAAGCCATAATATACCTTTTGTTAGCTTACCACTTTCTATATGATCTCCTTTACCAAGTTCATTACCCACTAGAATAGTAGTTACCGTACCATAAGTACGCTGTAGAGGAGCCATTAGCTGTTGTTGAATGCGTCTAGCAATATAATAAGCAGCTGCAGTCTCTGTTCCAAATAGAAGGATTAAAGAATTGAAAGGAAAAGCGATGAAACTTTGATACCCTCCTTGTAAACTACGGGGAATGCTAACTTTAAGTAATTGTCGTGTTATAGTAAAATCCCAACCACCCTTAGGAAAACGTAAACTAAGTTTACCATACGGAGATAAAAAAATTATAATATAGACAGTAGCTGCAAAGAGTTTAGCTATAAATGTTCCCCAACCTACTCCTATAACCCCAAGTTTCGGAAAAAAACCAATCCCTAGTGCCAAGGCAACTGAAAAACCAATATTAATAAGATTACTAACTACACCTACAACCATAGGAGTTCTGGTATCTCCAGTTCCTTGCAGGGCTCTAGAAGAAATTAAATTAATAATTCTAAAGGGAGCTGCTGAAAAAATAATCAATAGATACTGAGCAGCTAAAACAATAACATCAGGGGATGCTCCCAGGATTCCTATCAACTTATCAGGTATTAGAAACCCTATTATCACAAATGGAAATCCTAGCACTACACCTGTCATCAGAACCTGGGTTAATACTAGTTCAGTATTTTGAACTGATAAATCGTTTTGCAAACCACTTTCCTGGGCAATCAAAGAAATACTACCTGCTCCCAATCCTAATCCCAGCCTCAATACTATTTGTTCCCAGACATCTCCTAATCCTACTGCTGTTACCGCTGCAGGTCCAAAAAGCCCCATTAATATCATGTCAGTAGTACGCATTGCAGTGGTAAATATATGGCTTAATACTATCGGCCAACCCAACACTAACGACTTCTTCCATATTAAATGATACTTATTATATAAATTCAACAATAAATACCCCCAATGTGGTCAGATCCCTGATTATTTTATTATCCTAATATTTATGTCAGCAAGTTCATCCAAAACCTTCTTAAAGCTTTCTCGATTTAAACTACATTATTAATAAAGATATCAACAATTTCAGGATCAAATTGCTTTCCGGCATTATCTTTTAACTCTTTTATGGCTTTTTCTTCACTTATGGCATCTTGATAATGTCTACCTCTAGTCATTATGTCAAAAGCATCTACTATAGTAAGAACACGTGAAATAAGGGGGATATTTTTTCCTTTTAATCCTCTTGGATAACCCTGACCGTCCCACCTTTCATGGTGACCTAAAATTCCTTCAGCAATATTACTAAATTCAGAAGATGAACTAACAATTTTATATCCTATTTCGGGATGTCTTTTTATTTCCTCCCATTCCTCAGATGTTAGCTTCCCTTTTTTATGAATAATTTCTCTTGGAATAGCAACTTTACCAAGATCATGTAACTCTGCTAATAAAGCAAGACCCGTTATTTCAGACTCTGGTAAATTCATTGCCCTTCCAATTTTAACGGCTAAATTCTTTATATGCTCGCTATGTTCTAATGTTTCAAAATTTTTCTCACCGAGAGTACTTTTCAAAGAAGATATAATGGCATTATGTACTTTTTTACTCTCCTTTAACTTATTTTTATACATGTGATTTTCTGCATTCTTATATATCATTTTAATATCTTCACTTACTTTTTTCTTAGTAGAATATCCTAATGCAATACTAGGTTTTATAGGGGATAAACCTGATTCTTGACAAGCCGTTTTTATTCTTCTAGAGATTTCTTTTGTGGTACTATCATCAGTATTCGGCAAAAGAATTACAAACTCATCTCCACCCCAACGAGCAATAAGATCCTCCTGACGACAAGACATTTTAATTATATTCCCTACTTTAACTAAAAGTTTATCACCTTCTTGATGTCCAAATGCATCATTAGTTAACTTAAGTCCATTTACATCACCTATAATAATACTTAAGGGTAATTGTCTTTTAGTATTATATCTTTTTAATTCTTCATTAAAATATGTTCTATTATATAATCCAGTTAGACTATCATGAAAAGTTAAGTGTTTGATTCGTTCTTCAGCATCCTTTTTCTCTGTTATATTTTGACTAGCTATTATAAGTTCTTCAATTTTTCTATCCTCATTTATGATAGGCTTAATATTATAGTTTATCCAGGATATTTTACCCGTTTTTGATGTAAATTTTAATTCACCTGAGATAGCTTTTATTTTATCAATTGATATTTTAATATCCCGCTTCAGCTGGTCATTTTCTAAAATTGGTAGATTAAATAAGTTTACTTGTATATTTTCTTTTTCAGACAGATCAATTATTTGAATAAGTTCATTATTAATATCAATAATATTACCTTCACAATCTATCTTGATTAAACCAATTGGACTTTCTTCAAAGAGATTTTTATATTCACGTTCACTTTGTCTTATTTTTGACTCCATTTTTCTACGGGCTGTTATATCTCTACTAGAGCCTACTATTTGTACTACTTTATTATCTGTTATAACAGGTGTTAAAATAGTATGGTATATTTTTCTACTTACAGGTGTCCCTAATTCCTCGTCATAAGAAATTATCTTTCTATCCTTCAAGCATTTCCTATAATTTATTTCAATTTCTTGACCAAATTTTCTACCATAGACCTCTTTCGGAGTCTTATCTTTTAGTTCCTCATGACAAAAACCTGTATTTGTTATATATGAGGAGTTTATTTTACTATATCTAAATTTTTCATCTTTTCCCACATTGATCAGAAATGTAGCATCCTGTGTATTACTAAAAATAGTTTCATATTCTTTTGTAAGATTAATTAAACAATCTTTATTATTCTTAAGTTTAATATTATATTTAAAGATAATTAGGCTTAAAAAAATTATAATTAGAAATAAAATTATAATACCATAAATTAATAATCTATTGTTATAATAAAAAGAATATATACCAACCATTTTTAATGAAGAAAAGCCCCTTGAACTATTAGGGGCCAAAGGGGTTGGTTCCGAGAAAAAGTACCAATTGTTTTTAATGTCAGCTTTTCTTCCATAAGATACATCTCTTTCCTGTTTATCAAATTCAATTTGATCAATTATAGTCTCTTTGTCAGGTGAAGTTAAAATGATACTTTCACCCCCC
>JBDNGI010000072.1:0-5155 GCA_041689345.1 Halanaerobiales bacterium | reverse complement strand
GTTTCTTAGAATTTATAAATTTAAGGAGGATAATATGACTATACTTAATCCACAGACAGCATATTTACAGACAGCTCCTGCTCAGTATGTTAATGAAAATAATATTTTGCTTAAGAGTGGAGCTTATATTTCTAGATGGGGAAAAAAGGCATTGATAAGTGGTGGAGTCAAGGCACTTAAGTCAATTGAAAGCCAACTATTTCCCTCACTTGATCAATCTGATATTGAATGGGATAAGCATGTATTTAGAGGTGAATGTAGTGACGAAAATATATCGCAAATTATTGAAAAAGCAGAAGCTATGGGGGCTGATGTAATTATTGGGGTTGGTGGAGGAAAAGCCCTTGATTCTGCTAAGACAGCTGCCGGCGCCTGTATGGTTCCAGTTGTCTGTATACCTACAGTTGCAGCAACCTGTGCTGCTACTTCAGCCTTTTCAGTTATTTATACCCCTGAAGGGGAATTTAAAAGAGATCATTTTTTGACAACAAACCCCAATTTGGTATTAGTTGATCCTGATGTAATTGCTAATGCACCGGTAGAATATTTTAAATCAGGTATATTTGATGCTCTTTCAAAATGGTATGAGGGCCGGGCTGTTCTTAGTGGTATAGATAATCCAGATATATATACTCTTTCAGCAATGAAACTGGCAGAAATATTATACAACAAAACAAATGAAAAGGCTGGTTCTGCTGTAGAATTAGTAGCAAAAAACCAACTGGGAGATTCTTTAGTAGAAGTTATTGATTTAAATATTTATTTGACTGGTGTTATACAAAGTCTAGGTCAGAGAACTTCTCGCGGTGCTGCGGCTCATGCTATCCATAATGGTCTTACTTTAATGGAAGAAAGCCATGAATTACTGCACGGGATAAAGGTTGCTTATGGAATAATTGTTCAACTCTTATTAGAGGAAAAAACTAAGGATGAGATTGAAGGAGTACTATCCTTTTTTAGGGACTTAGGGTTAAATCCCTCATTAAAAGGATTAGGTATGCCTTTTGATAAAGAGATATTAACTAGGGTGGCAACAAAAGCTGCTAATGATACTGTTATGAGAAACATGCCTTTTGTGGTAGAGCCTGAAATGGTGCTTGAGGCCATGATTGAGCTAGAATCTAGATAGTGATTGAAAAAGATGAAAATTGAAAATATAGTTGGAAAGCTTGAGACCTTAAAATGATTTGAGAGAAAGGTTTTATGGCATAGAATATATTAGGATTGCTCTGATAATAAGGTTGTTCTGATAAATTTGTGATTTGCACAAGTAAGGAGAATACTATATGTATAAAAAATCTTTTAAAAAGAAGGAAGGGTATATTTCTAAGAAAAAGATAAAAATACTTTTTAAAGAATATGCTGCTTCTATTTCCGAGGATGTTAAAGAAATATTATTATTACCGCCAGATAATACACGAAAACCATCTGGAGCTGGAATTTTGACAAATATCCTTTATCAAGAATTGAAAAATAAAGCAAATATTACTATTATGCCTGCAACTGGCACCCATGACCCCATGACAACAGAAAAGATTATAGATATGTTTGGGGAAGATATTCCTTTAGATGTTTTTGTAGAACATAAATGGAGACAGGATACTGTTCATGTAGGAACTATTCCTGGCAACTTTGTAAATGAAATTTCTAAAGGTGTAGTTGAAGATTCCATTGATGTTGCAATTAATAAAAGACTTATCAGTAATAAATATGACAGAATAATTTCAATAGGACAGGTAGTTCCTCATGAGGTAGTAGGGATGGCAAATTACAGTAAAAACATTTTTGTCGGCTGTGGTGGAGAGGATATGATTAATAAGTCTCATTTTATTGGTGCAGCTTATGGTATGGAAAGATTGATTGGTAAAGATCATTCTCCTGTTAGAAGGTTATTTGATTATGCTCAAGATAACTTTTTGGAGGATATTCCTCTTGATTACATTCTGATGGTGAGTTCCTCTAAAATTAATCCTAAGACCGGGCTTACTGATCTTGTTGGCTTATTTATAGGTAGAGGCAGGGGGATCTTTGAGGAAGCAGTGGCTCTAAGCCAACAGTGTAATATTACAAAACTATCTCAGTCTTTTAGAAAGATTGTTGTCTATCTAGATCCAGAAGAATTTAAAAGCTTGTGGGTAGGTTGTAAAGGGATTTATCGCACAAGATTGGCGGTAGAAGATGGAGGGGAAATAGTTCTAATAGCACCGGGTCTTAGTCATGTAGGAGAAGATGAAAAGTTTGATAGACTAATGCGCAAGTATGGTTATCTTGGTAAAGATAAGATTTTAGAACTTGTAAAAGACAAAGTAGAATTACAGCAAAATTTAGCTGTACCTGCACATTTAATTCATGGTTCAAGTAATGGCCGGTTTTCCGTGACCTATGCTAGTGATGTGATATCTAAAGAGGAGATTGAAGGGGTAAATTTTAACTATCTTACCTTAGAGCAGGCTTTTGATAAATATAAACCTGATCACCTATCTGAAGGATATAATATCCTGGAAAATGGTGAAGAAATTTATTATATAGAAAATCCAGCAATTGGATTATGGGTTGCCCAAGATCAATTTTAGTTTAAAATAAAAAATTATATATTTTTCAAATAAAAGCCAAATATATAAGCATAAAAACATACTAGAAATAGAAAATAGGGGGATGATATTTTGTTTTTTACAGAGAAGAAATTAGCAAAGAGGATAGAAGAACTGGCTGCTTATCGCTATAGGGATATTATTAAGTTTAAAAAGATTAAATTTCAATTAGATGAAAAGGGAGAGATTGGTCAGCGCCCACCGGTTGACGGTAATTGGAAGGAAGTTAAGATTGGTGAGAGGTGGCAGGGTCGTGACAAGTATGCCTGGATATCTATTGATACAGAAATACCAGCTGAATGGAAAGAAAAACAAATAGTAGGCAGGTTTGACTTCGGGTTGACTGGTGGTGGTCATAATTCTGGTTTTGAATCATTATTATTTCTTAATGGTGCACCATATAAGGGAGTAGATTCTAACCACCAAGAGGTTTTCTTTTCAGATGATCTGGCTGGTAATAAGCTGGAATTAAAATTCCGCTTATGGTCAGGTCTGGAGGGTGGTGGACAACCTCGAGAGATGGAACACAAATTTCGAAAAGCAGAGTTGGCCTGGTTGGATGAGACTGCTGATGATCTCTATTTTACCGGAAAGACAGCTCTTGAAACGGTCAATATAATGTCAGAAAATGAACCGGACAGGGCCAGCTTATTACAATTAGTAAATAGATCATTTAATATGATAGATTGGGCTAGGCCGGGATCTGAAGATTTTTATCACACTGTTTATCAAGCCCAGCAAAAACTGCGTTCTGGTCTGGATAAAATGGATAAACATACTCCTATTAAAGTTAATTGTATTGGACATACCCATATTGATGTGGCCTGGTTATGGCGTTTAAAACATACCCGGGAAAAGTGTGCTCGGTCATTTTCTACAGTTTTACGACTAATGGAAAAATTCCCTGAGTACATCTTCCTGCAAACACAACCTCAGCTTTATGATTATATCAAAAATGATTATCCCGAGATCTATGAAAAAATCAAAGAAAAAGTTGCAGAAGGAAGATGGGAAGCTGATGGGTCTATGTGGGTGGAAGCTGATTGTAATATTACATCAGGTGAATCATTAGTTAGACAGATTCTACTAGGCAAAAGGTTTTTTAAGGAAGAATTTGGAGTGGAAAATAAATTTCTCTGGCTACCAGATGTCTTTGGTTACAGCTGGGCTTTACCACAGATTTTGAAGAAATCAGGAATAGATACCTTTATGACAACCAAGATAAGTTGGAATCAGTATAATCGCATGCCTCATGATACTTTTATGTGGAAAGGGATTGATGGGACAGAAATTTTAACTCATTTTATTTCTACGCCAACTAAGAATCAGTCTGAGGATAGTTGGTTTTATACCTATAATGGTCAGATTACTCCAGATACTGTAGCAGGAATCTGGAAACAGTACCAGGATAAAGAAATAAATCAAGAACTTCTGCTATCCTATGGTTATGGGGATGGCGGTGGTGGTGTCAATAGGGAGATGCTGGAGAGCCGAGCTCGTGTAGATGAGATACCTGGACTCCCTGAGGTGAAAACAGGTAGAGCTGGGGAGTATTTTGAGCGTCTCCATCAGCAATTGGAAAAGACAGATGAGTATATTCACACCTGGAATGGTGAACTTTACCTGGAATATCATCGGGGAACTTATACTAGCCAGGCTTATAATAAAAGAATGAACAGGAAGCTAGAATTACTTTATCGTGAAACAGAGTGGATGAATGTTCTCAGCTCGATTAAAGAAAATAAATGGGCTTCCTATCCACAGCAGGGCTTAAATGATGGCTGGAAAATCATACTGAGAAATCAGTTTCATGATATTATTCCTGGTTCCTCAATACGTGAGGTCTATCAGGATAGTCGTGAAGAGTATGCAGAAGCGGAAAAAATTGCTAATAAAAACTGGCAAAATGCTGGAACTGCTTTACTAGGGAGTGAACAATCCAATGAAAAGGTATATACTCTTTTCAATTCAGCTAATTGGGTTAGGGATGATATCATCTCTATACCTGCCGGGGATGCAACTACTGGAAACTGGTATGATAATCATCAAAATAAGCTAGCAAGCCAACTGACTGATAGTGAATGGCAGATCCAAGTTCAGGAGATACCAGCTACTGGTTTTACTTATATAATCTTTAGGGAAGAAGAAGTAGATCAGGAGATTAATATTTTTGATATTAAAGATAGCATTATTAGCACACCTTATTATCAAATAGAGTGGAATCAAAGTGGGCAACTTACTAATATCACTGATCTGGAAAATAAACGACAGGTTCTGGCTAAAGGGGTTAGGGGTAATGTCTTACAGGTCTTTGAAGATAAGCCGATTAATCATGATGCCTGGGATATAGATATTTATTATCAGGAAAAGATGCGTGAAGTTAGGGATCTTAAGTCGGTCCGGATTATTGAAAGAGGGCCACTACGTTGTGTAATTCGTTTTAGCTGGCAGTATATGGATTCAACAATAAATCAAGATATGATCTTATATAGTAAGAACCGTCGAATTGATTTTAAAACCCATGTTGATTGGCATGAACAGCATCAGCTCTTAAAAGTTGCCTT
>JBDNGI010000071.1:0-4171 GCA_041689345.1 Halanaerobiales bacterium | reverse complement strand
TGGTTTTAATAAACCAGCCATATCTTTAATACCCAATATGTGGATACCAGTGTTTTCCAATTCCTTAGCTTTAGTAATATAATAATTTAAATCATATTTTTTGCGATTCTCATCCAATATATCGCCAGTATAACAGATGCAAGCTTCTGCCATCTTACCGCTTTTTAAAACCTCTTCAATGGCTATTTTCATTCCCTCTAACCAGTTTAATGAATCAAATATTCTATAAACATCAATTCCGGCAATTGCAGACTCCTTTATAAATTCTCTTATTACATTATCCGGATAATTCTTATATCCAACACCATTAGCTCCCCTCAGCAACATTTGGAACATTATATTAGGTATTTCTTGTCTCAACTTAATCAATCTATCCCAGGGCGATTCTTTTAAAAACCTGTAAGCAACATCAAAAGTAGCCCCACCCCACATCTCTAAAGAGAATAGATCTTTAGCTAAAACAGATGTGCTCTTGGCAATTTTGACCATGTCGACTGTCCTAACCCTTGTGGCCATTAATGACTGATGTGCGTCCCTGAAGGTAGTATCTGTTAAAAGTAAGTCGTTACTTTGCTTTATCCATTCAACTACACCATCTGCACCCTTTTCTTCAAGAATTTGTTTTGTTCCTGAAAGTGGAATAGTCTGATCGACCTTTGGAATCCGGGGAACATCAAAATCATTTTTTTGTCCCTTAGTTTCGTTGACTATTTTTTCACCCAAGTACTTGATAATCTTAAATTCCTTATCAGCCTTGGGAGCAATATCTACTAAATCAGGATTTCTCTCTACAAAACCAGTATCACACTCACCTTTTCTAAATTCTTCATGATTTAAAACATTTATAAGAAAGTCTACATTTGTTTTTACACCCTTTATCTTAGTCTCTTCAACAGAGCGTATAACTTTACATATAGCATCATCAAAAGTCCTGGAATATGATATAATCTTAACTAAAAGACTGTCAAAGTATGGTGATATCGTTGAGCCAGTGTAACCATTACCTCCATCTAATCTAATACCAAATCCCGAACTGGTCCTATATTGTTCCAAAACACCCGTGTCAGGAATAAAATTATTTGCAGGGTCTTCAGTAGTAACCCTACATTGAATAGAATAACCCCTTAACTTAATATCATCCTGTGACCTAATACCTATCTCAGGGGAATCCAATGAA
The DNA here is from genome assembly GCA_041689345.1 of Halanaerobiales bacterium. Lineage (GTDB taxonomy): Bacteria > Bacillota > Halanaerobiia > Halanaerobiales > DTU029 > JBDNGI01. The sequence goes on along the minus strand of JBDNGI010000071.1, from coordinate 2,994 downwards.
AAACCCTGAGCAACTAAGATTTGACTTTGGACTATATCTATATTTGTTACCATCTCTGTAACGGTATGTTCTACCTGAATACGAGGGTTCATCTCTATAAAATAATGATTCCCATATTTATCTACCAGGAATTCTACAGTTCCAGCACTCCTATAATTCACTGCCCTGGCTATCTTTAAAGCATCCTGGGCAATTGCATTCCGCTTATCTTCTGTAAGGGCAATTGCAGGTGTAAATTCAATTAATTTCTGATGTCGCCTTTGAATAGAGCAATCTCTTTCATATAAATGACAGACATTTTCTTGACCATCACCCAATACCTGCACTTCTATATGTTTAGGGCTTTCCAGATATTTTTCAATAAAAATATCATCACTACCAAAGGCTTTTTTTGCTTCTGTTTTCGCACTACGAAATTCTTCAATTAAATTCTTTTCTTCCCTTACAATCCGCATACCTCTACCGCCGCCCCCAGCAGCAGCCTTAAGCATTACAGGACAAGTAATTTCTTGTACAAATTCTAGAGCTTTTTTTTCACTTTTAAAAGCCCTTTCACTCCCTGGTATAGTAGGAACTCCTACACTCTTAGCAATTACTTTAGAATTTATTTTATCTCCCATTTTTTCGATAACATCTGCTGTTGGCCCAATAAATTCAATACCAACTTCTTCGCACTTTTTCACAAATTCTGCATTTTCTGAAAGAAAACCATAACCTGGATGGATAGCATCTACACCTTTTTTTAGCGCAATACTAATTATCTCCTCAATATCAAGATAAGCCTCCACAGGACCCTTATTTTTACCTATCTGATATGATTCATCAGCCTTGGTTTTAAATAACGCAGTCCTATCTTCTTCTGAATAAATAGCTACTGTCCTAATCCCTAATTCCTGACAGGCTCTAGAAACCCTGATAGCAATCTCTCCACGATTTGCTACTAGAATTCTTTTGAATTTTCTTTTCATAAATATACTGCCTCCTAGATACCATAAAAATTTTACTACCTCAACAGCGTTTCTTAGATTTTATAAGATGCTATTTACTTATCTAAGAACCCCACTTAATAAAGTTTATTCTTAGTTAAACATACGTCCTTTATTTTACATCCTTAATTATATCACAAATTATGCCAATTTAACATTTTATTAATAATCTTCACTCAGTTCAATGATACAAAATATATCTATATTACTCAAACTTCGCACTTACTTTAATTATACTTGAATTTTCCTGGTTAGCCATTTGCTGAATAAGCGTTTCACTGCCCTCTTCTACATTCTATCTTAAACGCAATGTTGAGGTCAGTATTAGCGAATCGACTTGCGTCAAAAAGATCCAGCCCCGCATGGAAGACTATGAATGCTTAACAAAATCCTGTTTGAACGTAGCTTAGCGAAGTGAGTTTATTTTGTTATTTATAGCCTGGAAGAGGAGCTGGGAATTAGCTTTTCCCCGTGCATGAAGTTATGGTTAACCAGGATTTATGCGTAAAATTTATCTGCGAAGTTTGAGTATATTATTTTAAATAAGAAAAATGCCGATATTTGTATCGACATTTTTCAAGTAGGAAGTTAACTAACCTAATTCAAATTAATCCTGTAATGCTTTTTTTATAATTTTGGTTTTTTCATCTTCTATTATTTTAGTACTCCAGTTTGATACTTTTAACCAGATTATCCCTATCACTGCACCAGCAATATTCGCAATAGCTATAGCCCACCATAATCCCAATTGCTGCCAATTTAAAATATGTGCAAATAAATAACCTAGAAAAACCCTGAAGATCCATTGGGAAGCAGTAGATATAATCATAGGAGGTACTGTTCTTCCGGCTCCCTTGAATACTCCGTTCACTACATTCATAGCCCCAATAAAACCAAAGGTTAAAGTAACAATAGCAAGGTAATTACTACCATGTTTTAATACCTCTGGGGCATTATTAAAAATACTAATTACAAATTCAGGTTTTATCAATATTATTACACCAAATACAGTAAGACCAACAAATATGGAAGTAATACTTATAACTGCAGTTTTCTCTGCACGTTCTTTTTCACCAGCCCCAATATTTTGTCCGACCATCGTTGTGGCTGCCGCTGCTACACCAAATGCTAAAATAATTGGAAGACTGACTATACGATTAACAATACCATATGCAGCAAGAGTCATTGTCCCAAAACCTGCTACCAAACCAGTCATAAATAATTGTCCCAGGGCTAACATGGACTGTTCAACAGATGAAGGTATACCAATTCTAGTTATCATTTTAATTATTTCAAAATCAGGCAGCATGTTTTTAAAGGATATTTTAAGACCTCTAATACCACGAATAATTAAATATACGGCATAAATAGTTACTAAAGCCCTTGAAAAAACGGTAGCAACCGCAGCCCCCTGGACACCTAATTCAGGGAATGGTCCAATACCAAAAATCAGCAGTGGATCAAGAATGATATTTAAAACCACTGATATAAACATCATTATAGCGGGTGTTACAGTATCTCCAATTCCCCTTAAAATTGAAGAAAAAATAAAAAAACCAAACATAAAAGGCATACCTGCAAAAATAATTTTTAAATACCCTGCAGCATCATCTACTATCGCTGTTTCTGCCCCCATTAGGGTAATCATTTCTCTGGAAAACAGAAGACCAATAATCATTATTAGAAATGAAATAATACCAATATAGGTTACCAGCTGTCCCAAAACCTTGTTAATTTCATCCATGTTACCAGCACCCTTATATTGGGCAATAATAGCCGTACCAGCAATGGTTAATCCAGCAGCAATTGCAATCATTAAAAATAGGATAGGAAAACTGATTGATATTGCGGCAACTGCTCCTGGTCAAACTCTTCCTACCCAGAGTGTATCTGCTAAATTATAAAGTATTTGCATCAATTGACTAATCATAATAGGTAACGATAATTTCACTAGAGAACTAAATATTGGACCTTTTGTTATATATGCAAATTTATCTTCTTTCTCTTT
>JBDNGI010000070.1:0-3552 GCA_041689345.1 Halanaerobiales bacterium | reverse complement strand
TTAGATATTATTTTATTTTAATTAGATATAACTGGAATATTTAGATAAAAGATTCAAAGAAATGGAATATGATAAATTAACCAATCTAGTAAGAGAGCATAGGGGATCAGCCTTGGGAGTCATAATAAAGTCGTTAACATAAAAATTAGAGGGGGAATGGATGATGAGAAATTCAAATAAAAGTATTTTTTTGACCTTTGTTTTTATTTTATTACTTTCTAATTTAGTATTAGGGGCAGAGCTGATTGTCAATGTTGATGGGGTTGACAGGAATATGGCTGCTGAAATGATCGAGTCAAAAATATTTGTCAGTACTGAAAGTTTGGAAAGCTTTGGGCTAGATTCTCAAGTAAGTGGAAATGAGATCACCATAGAAAATGAGGACGTAGAATTTATATTTGTTTTAGATTCAAATCAGGTAAAGGTAAACGGATTATCTTTTACTTTAGCTTCAAAGACATATAGTAAAGGAAATTTAGTGTATTTGCCCCTAAGATTTATATTAGAGACCTTGAATTATAAGATAGACTGGAGTTCTAATACAAATAAGGTGATTGCAAACAAACAAGCAGAAACACAGTTCCCACTTGTCATCGAAGATGGAGAAAGTAGATATGTAGTAGAGGGTGAAGCAGCTACTATAGTATCAATGGCACCAGGTGTTACAGAAAAGCTATTTGCTTTAGGGGTTGGTGACAGGATAAAAGGGAGAACACAATATTGTGATTATCCAGCAGAGGCTAATGATATTGAAAATATAGGATCACTATATGAGCCTAATCTGGAATTAATACTGGATATATCACCTGATATTGTTATAGCAGAATCATTTTTTAAACAAGGCATTTTGGATAAGTTGGAAGAGGCCGGAATCAATACTGTAGCTACGTCAACTGCCAGTAATATGGAAGATGTATATGATTATATGTTGAATCTTGGTGTGATCGTAGGGAAGGAATATGAAGCCAGGGGATTGGTTGCAAGCTTGAAAGATAAAGTCTCTAGAGTTAAATACATTCTTAGAGATATTACTGATTCTGAGAAACCCTCTGTTTATTATGTTGTTGGAACAGGTCAATCTGGAGAATACACAGCTGGTAGAAATACATTTATATCAAAATTGCTTTCTATTACAGGGGCTAAAAATGTAGCTGATGATGTAGAGGGTTGGAATTATAGTCTGGAGAAACTGATAGATCATGACCCTGATTATATAATCGGCGCTCAGTTCAATATAGAGACGATGCTTAATGGAGATAATTATCAAGTATTGTCAGCAATCCAAAATAATAAATATTTGCTTGTAAATGAAGACATCTTTTCAAGGGCTGCACCAAGGGCAGTAGATGAAGGGTTGAAGACTTTAATTAAGTTGTTTCATAAGGATAAAGTAAAGGAATTAAATTTCTAGATTGGTGAGATTAAATGTCCTATATAAAAAAGAAAAATCTCTATAAAATATATATTATAGTTCTATTACTTAGCTTACTTGCCGCAATATTGATTTCCACCACATTCGGTACCATAAAAATACCTGTATATGATGTTGCCAGAATTATAGCTAGCAAGTTGAAACTTGTAGATAATTATGTAGATATAAGTGATATTAAGAAGTCCAATATATTTATAGTATTAAACATCAGGCTTCCCAGGATTATATTGGCCAGTCTGGTAGGGGCAGTACTCTCTTTAGTGGGAACATCCTACCAGGCAATCTTTAAAAACCCAATGGCAGACCCCTTTGTGATGGGCGCTTCCTCAGGAGCTGCCTTTGGGGCTACTATTGCAATTGTTATTGGAGTTGATAAGGGTATTTTAGGTTTTGGAATAATTTCACTATTGGCTTTTGTTGGTGCTTTAGTAACTACTATTGTTGTTTATAATTTAGCCAGAGTAGGAAACAAACTAGCAACTACTTCTATTTTATTAGCTGGTATTGTAATGAGTGCAGTTTTATCTTCGGTTATACGTCTAATGATGATACTTAATCATGACAATCTGGAAAGAATAGTTACCTGGACTATGGGCAGTTTTAATGGAGCAAACTGGAGGCAGATTCTATTTATAACTATTCCCATAATACTAGGAACAACTTGCTTAGTTTCACTGGCCAGAGAGATGAATACAATTGTTTTAGGTGAGGAAAGTGCACAAAACTTAGGGATAAATGTTGAATTTGTAAAAAAGTTAATCATTATAATATCTTCTTTTTTGGCCGCCTCCGCTGTAGCTGTAAGTGGGATTATAGGCTTTGTAGGTTTAATTGTACCTCATTTATTTAGGCTCGTTTTTGGTTCTGATCACAGAATTTTACTTCCAGTATCTGCCCTAGGTGGAGCTATATTTCTTTTAATTTGTGATACTTTAGCCAGAGCATCAATAATAGGTATTGAAATACCAGTAGGGATTATAACTTCAATATTTGGCGGTCCCTTCTTTTTATACTTATTAAGGCGTTCTAATGGTAAATAGAAGTGGGGGTCTTAACCCAAAAGTTATTACGATAAAATTAGCAGTAGTTAGTCATGAGGGTAAAGTGATTTCGGCAAAATTATATGAGGAGTAGGAAAATCATGAACAAAGTAGTAGAAGTTAAGAATCTATATTTTAATTACGGTAATAGCCAGATATTAAAAGATATTAATCTAAATATATCCGAAGGAAGCTTTCTAAGTATATTGGGTCCCAATGGTTCAGGGAAAACCACTCTTCTAAAAAATATTTGTAATCTATTAAAACCCAGGCAAGGGGAGATTTTAGTAAAAGATATAGGTCTTAATAGTATTAGTTATAAAGAACTGGCTAAAATAATGGCAGTAGTTCATCAAGGGGATAATGTAAACTTTGATTTTACTGTTCATGATATTGTTCTCATGGGGAGATACCCATATCAAAAGAGATTTCAAAGTGAATCACAATATAGTCTGGATATTGTAAAAAGGGTCATGGAAGATACAGAAACATGGAAATTGAAAGAAAAAAGCATAAATGAAATAAGTGGCGGAGAAAAACAGAGGGTAATGATAGCTAGAGCCCTATCACAAGAGCCTGAGATACTATTATTAGATGAACCGATTTCTCATCTTGATATTAATCATCAGTTTAATATCTTGAATTTGTGCAGGAGATTGAATAAAAAAAAGGGCATTACTATCATAATGACCCTTCACGATATAAATTTAGCCGGGAGATATAGTGACTATATTCTTTTGTTGGAGCATGGTAAAATACGTGATCTAGACATCCCAAGGAGGGTTTTGACTGCTGAAAATATAAAAGATGTTTATGGAATAGAAGTAGAATTATTGAATAACCAGCAGAGAAAAGTACCTTATATTATCCCTAAGATGTCTTCCTTATATTAGTTGAAAGAATGTCCCACTTATGCTTTTTCCTTCATCGGGTTCATTTATATTTATTTTTATCCGATAGCCAACTGCCATTCAGCTAAATAGCACTAGAGCCTTTGTTTAACTGGCGCTAGGTTGGCTTTAGTATAACCATATTCGATTAGGCCTCACTAAAGCCTTTATTTAACTTGCGCTAGGCTGG